>NZ_LJQT01000093.1:0-4565 GCF_001400515.1 Pseudomonas meliae
AGACTGGCGATCATCATCTCAATCACTTCTTCACGCTTTTCGTTAGTAACCGACGGTGGTCGCAGCGCTGGATCTGGGTCATTCTCATAGGCCAAGAGCATGATGGGGAGCATCGGCCCGCTATGTTCGTCGCTGTCGATCAGGTCACGCCAACTTCCAGGTCGGGCCTGAACTCCGCGCATAAAGCCCAGAGCCCAATCGTTGCCGTAAGTAATGCCATCGTCATCCTCCAACAGCACTGGCAAATACACGTCAGGCTCCTCCAGCGTGTGAAGCAATACCGATGCAATCGTATTCCAGTGGCGCATGATGAGCCCCATCATGTCGGTAGCCTGAGCATTGCTCTCAAAACTGAAATTCTCGCCCAAGATTTGTGGTAGGTACTCGCTGGGAGGCACCATCTCCGGACCACAGATCAGTGCCGCAAAATAGCCGTCGAGCATTTCAATGTTCATGGCCGGTGAGCCGATGGCATCAAGAAAATCAGTCAGCCTATCGAGTTCGGCATCGGTCAGCGCTTGTTGAAAAGGTGGATGGCTCATGGGGTGTTTGTTCCAATAAAGTTGAGTAATTCAGGTTTCTGAGGCTTTCCCAAGTGGCCGCAGTTCTCCGCGTGCGACGGCATCCGGTACGGAGAATGAGTAGCGCCCGAGCATGTTGATATGCTCATGACCAAACGGCGAAAGCCGCGCCTCGTCTTCGGGTCGCACCGGATAGCCTTCGCGGCGTAGCTGTGTGAGTATCGCGTCCATGTACAAGGTGTTCCACAAAACGATCATGTTCACGACTAGTCCGAGCGCACTCAACTGATCCTCCTGTCCCTCGCGGTAGCGCTGGAACAGTTCTCCGCGCTTGCCGTGGAAGACCTCGCGGGCCAGGCTATGGCGACCCTCGCCGAGATTGAGTTGCTGCAGCGTTCCGCGTCTGCGCGACTCGTCGTCAATGAAGTTCAGTGTGTGAATAGTCTTGTCGATGCGACCAATTTCAGCGATGGCCTGGGCCAGTCGTGTCGGTCGCTCATCGACCTGCAGGGTGCGCATGATTCCCATCGCGGGCACCAAGCCAAGTTTGAGTGAACCAATCAAACGCAGTACGTCGTCCCAATGTGGTGTGATGCGATCAAGGTTGACGCACTGTTTTGCCAGAGCGTTGAGTTCGCCGTAGTCGGCTTGTGCATCGACTCGCCAGAACCGAGTGCCACCGATGTCTGCCAAGCGTGGGCTAAACCTATACCCCAGAAGCCGGAACAAGCCGAACACTACATCGCTATAAGCGCCATTGTCGGTCATGATCTGCGTGGGCTGCAATTCGGTCTGCTGCTCTAGTACGACCGCCAGTAACACCAGGCTGTCGCGCAAGGTGCCGGGGACGGTAATCGCGTTTAGCCCCGAGCATTGATCGGACAGCAGGTTATACCAAGTCACGCCGCGTCCACGATTGAAGTATTTTGGGTTTGGTCCGGCATGGACGGTGCGTACAGGCACCACAAAGCGCATGCCGTCAGCCGAAGCTACATCGCCGCCTCCCCAAGTGCGGGCCAGTGCGATGCGGTTTTGTGCGGCTACCAGCACGGCATTGCAGGCAGTCAGCGTGTCATCCCGCACGTAGTTTTGATCAACCCACAGCAGTCTGTCCCGCCGCAGTGCTGGTGTGTCCTGGCGTGCAAACGGTTCGGGGCCAGTGTTGCAGGCTTCGGCCAGGAGCACCGCGCACAGACTGGTGTTTAGATCGGCGGCCCGTGCTGTGCGTTCAGTTAGATGCGAGAACGCCTCCATGCAGTCGGTGCGGGTTGTTATCTCCAGTAGGATTTCCGGCAGATCGACGCGGGGCATGCGTATCTTGATCTCATGACGCAAAGCGATCAGCGATGCCGGTTCCGCCAATGCTTCCAGCGGGCTGAGTACCAATTCTGTCTTGTCGCCGACTGTCTCAAAGCGAACTGCGTCGTTGTCGGGCAGGCGTGCAGCGACGCGCCGATAGGTTTCATCCAGTTCCTGTGTCAACGCGGCCAAGGTGGCCTGCGGTTGCACGCTCAACTCCAGTGAGCGGCAAATGACAGGCCGCGCAGCCTCCCACTCGGTCCCTTCTAACAGGCCCGCGCGCGGGTCGGCATATCGCCAGCTTGAATTGACAAATACGTCGCGCCGACGAATCGCCACACGCAACTTGGCGAGGGCACAGAAGGCAAAGGCTCTGGAATTGACCTTTCCGTCCTCTCCCACGACATGACGTTGCCATGCCTTGTCCACAATGGTGATAGCTGGGTCATGGTCTGGCCTCTGATGCAACCATTGCAGTGCCTGTACCAGTGGGCGTGCTGTCGGATTGGCGTCGAACTGGATGACACGCAGCAGCGTCGGTAAAAAGCGCGTCACAGTCGCCTGTTTGGCCGCCAGTTCGGTGTAAAACACATAGTCTGGCGGGCGCACCAGAGTACCAATATCGTTCAGGGCCTGGGTCAGTTCGTCTTGTCCAATAGCGGCATACACACGCTCGCGTAATTCGCAGTCTAGCAGACTTGGGTCGAGTAGCATTCGACATGCGCTGGCCAGCATTGAAGCAGCCCGATCCAAGTCTTTCAACGTACGCTGCCTGGTCTTGCGATCTTCCTTTTGCGCCTTACTAAACAGTTCGCGCAACAACTGGTCGAGCACATCAAGGGCATCGTCATGAGCACTGGCTTCTAGACTGTGGACAAAAGACACCAGGGTAGCCATGCGCCGTGCGTCTGGAAGTCTGGCCACAGCTGAGACTTTGGCGGTGCTGGCAAAGCGTGCCAATGCCCCGATGCGACTGGGCGGTACCTTGGTATTAGGCAGTTTGATTCCCAGATCACGTATCGTTTCGATGCGCAACAATGCTTGTACCAGTGCTGGGGCACTCACGCGTACCGGTCCCTTGCGTAATCGATCAAGCCAGGACTGGCGACTGCCTTCGACAGGATCCAGCAAATCGTCAAGGCGCTGCCGCTGGACATCTGTTACGTCACGCGTCAGCAACCGCCAAAGGCGCGACTCCATGCGCGACCGCACCTCGGCAACGAATCGTTCCAAAAGGGTGACGCCAGGCAGCAGTACCTTGTGACCGATCAACCAACTGTTGGCATGCTCGAAAAGCACACTCGGGCGATCGGTGCCCGTCCAACACAGGGCGCATAGCCAGCGCCCAAGGTGAAATTGATTGCCGGTGTCTGCGAACTCACGGTAGCCATAGCGTGCGCGGATTTCGGTTGTGTGCTGCCAGCGCTGCCTGGTTCTGCGATAAGCTGCGACGCAATCGGCAAACTCAGGGATATTGAGCTGGGTTGCGAGGGTGCGCAGTACGGCTTCTGGCACGGCAGTGGGATCCTCCAGAAACGTACCAAGAAAACGCACGGTTGTCAGTTGTAGTGCATAGCCCAGACGGCTGCTGTCACGACGTTTGGTGGCGATCCACTCGCGGTCATCATCGTCCAGGTGGAAGTAGCGCGCCAGTTCTTCACTGGAAAGTGTCTCTGGATAGCGAGCGTAGCGTTCCCGTTGCGTGGTCGACAGGAAGCTGACGGGCATGCGTTACAGTACATCGGCGCAAAAAGTGGCCGGGGTGACGATCCGCGTACGGCCGATGCTGCCACGTTGCAGCAACCCGGCCCGTCGATCACCGGTTACGAGGTAGTCAGCCTCGCCAGTCACTGCCATCGCGAGCAAAAAGGTGTCATCAGGATCCTCAGCTTCAATGCCCTCCGCCAGAGGCAGTAACGTATCCAGTACGATGGCGCGTTGCATGTTGTTGACCACCGTGCCAACGCGGTGGGCAGGCAAAATAGCCTTGAGCTTCGGATAACGACTTACACGACGCAGCTCGTCGAGCTGGGCCGTTGATGTCACCAGATCGAAACGCTTAGCGCGCCAGGCACGATAAATCGCATCGGGTGCGCCGAGTGGCGAGATCAGTGCGCCGAGCAGGACGTTGGTGTCGAGAATGACCCGCATCAGTGCTCACGCGCCCATTGCACGGCCTCGTCGATGAGATCGGTCAGCTGCGTTTCGCTCATGCCGGCGGCGGCGGCGGCCTTCGCCTGCTCGACAGCTTGTTCCAGTAAATAAGCGCGTACGGCCTCCTCGATAAAGCGTGACAGATCGCCTTTGCGTCCTCCGCCGTGAGCCGCGATAAACATGCGGACGGACTGGTCCACGTCCGGCGATACGGCGATGTTCCAGCGAACAGTATTCATGTGCTCTCCTGATCGGTGTTTTTGCATTTAGGTGTTTGTACGCTTTGTTACGCTACACTGCAATGGTTCGATAAAACGATCGTTTTTCGAAACTTTAACAAACGATCAGCCGTACACGCCGTCTGTGCCCACAACAGGTTCATAATAATGGTTTGACGTATCAAAGTTCGATATTGCCGAAATCAGACGAGTAAAGAAGACTTTTGATGAAAATCGGCTATGCCCGCGTAAGCACGCGCGACCAAAATCTCGACCTGCAGCTCGATGCACTCAAACGCGCCGGTTGCGAACGCATTTACCAAGATGTAGCCAGTGGCTCGAAAACGGCGCGGCCCGCATTGGACGAACTGCT
>NZ_LJQT01000131.1:0-5645 GCF_001400515.1 Pseudomonas meliae
AAATTCCTATGCATGAACGGACGTTGTCGGGGCTTCAGTAGTTTGTATAATGACTATTATACAAACTACCATAGGAGACCTCAGCAATGGCTAGGAAACGGCGGCAGACCCCAGAAAATCAGGGTCAGATGACGTTCGATTTCGCATTTCAAGAGACGGTAGATACGATCGAGGACCTACAAGCAGGCCTCGATTCCGACGATGACCAAGGAGTCCTCAATTATGATCACCAACCAAACACAGCCACTGGAAATCTCCTCTCGGGTACTGAGCCAACAGACACTCGAATCAATCCGCCAGTCGCCGTCGTTCAGCCTCCAAGGCTGGAAGATTCTGGACCGTTGGGCCCTGAACAACCCAGAACGACTCAAGGCGATGGAGATCCAGGGCGAGCTGCAGTTGCTGAGCCGGCTTCTAGACCAACAAGCCTTGGAGCTGACGGCAATCAACAGTCTGCCGGCAGACAGCAAGATGGGGCTGACGGAGCACGAGATATTGGCCCTGTTGGAGATCGACACCGACCTGTAGCACCCTCGGATTACACGATTTCCAGCTCCGATGCCCTGGGATCCGGCGGAGCGAAATCGAAATTCCGAGATAACATTGCAGCCATTAAATTGCTGCAGATACTGCACGAGGAAGGCCGTAGCCCCACCCAAGACGAACAGGCCACACTGGTCAGATACGTGGGATGGGGTGGTCTGCCGCAAGCGTTCGATCATCGAAATGATTCATGGCAGAGTGAATATCAGGAACTAGCCACTCTGCTCAACCAAGATGAATACGAGAGGGCCAGGCGCTCAACTCAGGACGCTCATTACACCTCGAGCACCGTTGTCAGCGGCATTTACGAGGGTCTTGAACGCCTTGGGTTCAAGGGTGGCAAGGTACTCGAGCCAGCAGCCGGCACCGGCAATTTCATCGGACTGATGCCAGCCGATTTGCGGAGCAATTGTCGCATAACCGCCATCGAGCTTGACCCTCTCACTGCGCAGATCGGCGCGCATCTCTACCCAACTTCTACCTTCATCAATCGTGGCCTTCAGGATGTAGCAATCCCTACCGCGTACTTCGATGCCTGCGTCGCAAATCCACCCTTTGGGTCGCAATCGCTATATGACCCGCATCATCGCGAATTGGCCGGGTTCTCGATTCACAATTACTTCATGGCCAAATCGCTCAACACACTCAAACCTGGTGGTGTGATGGCAGCGGTTGTCAGTCGGTACTTCCTCGACGCGGCCAACAGCAAGGCGCGGGAACATATTTCAGAAACTGCACACTTGCTAGGCGCTATCCGTTTACCCAACAGTGCATTCAAGGAAAATGCACTCACCGAGGTGACGACGGACATTGTGTTCTTCCAAAAAGCTAATCCGGGGGAAAAACCGGAGCGCCGTTGGGTGGAGGTCGGTGAAATACGAGATCGAGAAACAGGGGAACCTATCACGATCAACCAGTATTTTATCGACAACCCCTCGCAAATGGCAGGGCACATGGCCCTCACGGGTAAGTTGCGCCGCGACGCCGCTGATCTATTGGCTGAGCCAGGCCAGGACCTGGCATCGGCAATCACCGCCAGGATTCGAGTATTGCCTGCAGGGGTGATCGGCAATCCCAATAACGACGTTGCTGGTCCTGAAGACGATAGCCGAGATGATAAACCCGAGATCGAACTGCCGCCCAATACCAAGGTAGGCTCATTCTTTGTCACGGCCGACGACCAGCTGGCCCGTCGTCTGCCAGATAAGCTTGCGGTTCATGACTACCAGATCTATACCCCGAAAACCGAACGTGCTGGCCAGCGTATTCGCGGGATGATCGAGGTACGTGACGCCCTTCGCGCTCTGATGAATGCCGAGCAGTCCGTTGATCCACAAGGCCTGGAAACTTTGCGGGGTCGGCTGAATGGACTCTACGACAAGTTCATTCGCCGATATGGACACCTCAGTAGTCAAGCCAACCGCTTGGCCATGGGGGAGGATCCTGAATACCCTCTGCTAAATGCGCTTGAAAGCAACTACGATCGCGGCGTTTCGGCGGATATGGCGCGCAAGCATGGAGTGCCGGCGCGCAATCCTTCCGCGGATAAAGCCGCTATCTTCTCGCGCCGGGTGATGAGCCCACGCGAAGAAGTCAGACACGTCGAATCGGCTAAGGATGCGCTGGTTGTAAGCATGAACCAGGTGGGCCGTGTCGACCTCGATCGTATGATCCGCTTGTGTGGGCTGAGCGAGCCTGAACTGCTCCGGGACCTGAAGGGCATCGTCTATTTCAACCCGGGCAAGGATCGCTGGGAAACAGCAGATCAGTACCTGACCGGGAACGTAAAAGCCAAACTCAGGGGAGCGGTTCGAGCTGCGGAACACGATCCTAAATTCCTAGAAAACGTCGAAGCGTTGCGGCCGATTCAGCCAGCAGACATCGAGCCGATCGACATTTCAGTGCAGCTGGGGTCTACCTGGGTACCGGCGAAGACAATTGATGACTTTGTCGTACATCTAATGGGTGATGTGCGCCGGCGGATCGACTACCAGGAAGCTCTGGGCAAGTGGATGGTGAGTATCTCCGAAGGAGATAGCACCACGATGCGAGTTACTTGGGGCACGGATGCATACCCCGCGAACAAACTGGTGGAGGCCGTCCTAACAAACCGGCCAATCCAGGTAAAAGTGGAAGTCGGAAAGGACGATCATGGCCATCCGATCATGCAGGTTGATGAAACCCAAACTGCCGCAGCAAACCAGAAAGCCGATGAGATCCGCGCTGCTTTCACCGATTGGATCTGGGAGGATCAGGATCGGCGGGAGACCCTAGCACGGCTCTACAACGATCGGTTCAACACAAATATTCCCAGCCGTTACGACGGCTCACACCTTCAACTGCCTGGTACCTCGCTGGACATCACACTTCGTCCCCACCAGAAGGACGCAATTTGGCGTGGAATCCAAGACGGCTCAGCATTGTTCGATCACGTAGTCGGGGCTGGAAAAACGCTTGTGTGTGTCGGAACAGTGATGGAAAGCAAGCGGATGGGGCTTTTCCGCAAGCCAATGGTGCTGGTACCAAATCATCTTCTACTGCAGTGGAAGGACGCTTTCTACGATCTTTACCCCAACGCGAATGTCTTGGTAGCTGAGAAGACGGACTTCAAGAAAGAAAACCGGGAGCGGCTGTTTGCCAGGATCGCTACAGGGGACTGGGATGCTGTGGTGGTGGCTCACAGTTCATTCAAAAAAATCGGCATGCCTCCGGAAACGCTTGAGGAGCTACTGCAGGAGCAGATCGAGGATCTCACTGACGCCATTTTGGACCTCAAGAGCAGCCAGGGAGATCGCGTGACCATCAAAGAGATGGAAAAGGCGAAAGAACGGATGACGGAACGGCTGGAAAAAAAAGCAGACACTGGATCGAAAGATCAGGCCGTCAGCTTCGCCGATCTGGGTGTTGATGCTTTGGTTGTCGATGAGGCCCAAGAATTCAAGAACCTGTTCATCACTACATCTCTCAGCAGGGTATCTGGTTTGGGGGATCTGGCAGGCTCAGAAAAAGCATTCGACCTTTTCGTCAAATGCCGCTACCTGCAGCAACGGAACGACGGCCGAGGCGTGTTCCTCGCCACGGGTACCCCATTGAGCAATACGATCGCTGAACTCTACACCGTGCAGCGATACCTGCAGTACGATGAAATGAAGGCTAGGGGCATCATTCATTTCGACGCATGGGCTTCGACGTTCGGTCAGGTTGTAACCGGCTGGGAGCTCGACGCTACCGGCGTCAACTACAAGCTGAACTCGCGCTTTGCAAAGTTCCAGAACGTCCCCGAGCTGACGGCAATGTATCGAACCTTCGCGGATGTAATCACACGCAAGGATCTTCAAGACCAGGCCGAAGCCCGCGGTACCCGATTCCCGGTACCGAAACTGAAAGGAGGTCGCCCGCAGAATGTGATTGTGGAACGATCTGAGGCCCAAGCCTTGTACATGGGTATTCAGCAAGAAGCACTGGACTCAGTGGGCAACCCGTTGCTCAAAGCAGATGGATCGACGTTTAAGACTTGGAACGACGGATCCATCATCCATCGTATGGAGCACTTGCCAAAAGATCCACGCGTCGACAATCCGTTGAAGATTACCAATGACGCCCGCAAAGCGGGGTTGGACTTCCGACTCATTGATCCAGTAGCTGGTGATTTTGCAGGCAGCAAAGTAAACGCTTGTGTCGATCAAGCGTTCCGAATCTGGCAGGACTGGGATCACCGTAAAGGAACGCAACTGATTTTCTGTGACCTTTCCACGCCTAAAGGCGCAAAACGCCAAGAACAGGCTCCTGCGAGCTCTGAGGGTGAAGAAGAGGGGGAGGCATCAATCTCGATGGACGATATTCTGGCGGGAGCCAGCTCGTTCAGCGTGTACGACGATATTCGATCGAAGCTGCTTGCACGCGGCATTCCGGCTAACCAGATTCGCTACATCCATGAGGCCAACACGGACCTGCAGAAGGCAAAGCTTTTCGCGGAAATGAATGCCGGCGACGTCAGAATCATTTTGGGCTCTACGGCGAAGATGGGGGCCGGCATGAATGTCCAACGCCGCCTGGTCGCGCTTCATCACTTGGACGCTCCATGGCGCCCAAGCGACTTGGAGCAGCGCGATGGGCGCATTGAGCGCCAGGGTAACCTTTTCTATGAGATGGATCCTGACGGTTTCGAGATTGAGATTCTGCGGTACGCGACAAAGCAGACCTACGACAGCCGTATGTGGCAGACCATCGAGTTCAAGGCTGCTGGCATCGAGCAATTTCGGAAGGGCGACAGCCTTCAACGTGTGATCGAGGACGTGGCCAGCGAAGCGGCCAACGCGGCTGAGATGAAAGCAGCCGCAACCGGCAATCCTCTGATCTTCCAGCAGGTGCAAATCGCTGCAGACCTCAAGAAGGTGGAAGCCCTGTTTTCCAACTCGTGGCCAGCACTCGCTTGACAGCCGCATAGCGTGGCTCCGTGACGCCGACTTGCGCGCCGATCGGGCAATCGCCCGCTGGGCAAGCGAGATCCAGCGGCGCGATGCCGGCACGAAGCCTGAGTTTGAGTTTTCAGCAAATGGAAAGTCATACAGGGATGCTGACAAGGAAAGGCTGGCCGCAGTCTTTGCCACGGCCATGAAACGGGCTGTCGAGCGCCGGTCCGAAGACACGTTCCAGCGCGCCGAGTTGGTTCCCGTAGGGAAATACCGTGGATTCGATGTACAGGTGTCGTGCGAGCGGCAGAAAATTCACTTCACTGTCACAGGCCAGGACTCGTACGAGCCAGACAACCTGGTGTATCGCGTCGACGACAAGTTCAGCATCAGCGGCTTCATCAGCCGTATGGACAACTTCCTGGAGCATCTGGAAGGCTGGAGTCGACACGGGGACGCGAGCTGTCAGAGCTCAGTAAAGCGATCCAGGAGAAAGCGAAACCGTTCCAGCAGCAGACTCGACTCGACAATCTGCGTGAGGATGCCCGGGATGTGCTTCGCGAGCTGAAACTGATGCAAGCAGATGATTCCTACGAGTCGAAGTGGGAGCCGAAATCTGTTCTCTTGCAGGGATCCGCTGCTTCAGGGCGGAGTAAAATGCGGGCCTAATGAAAAAGGGCGCCACTGGCA
>NZ_LJQT01000394.1:0-6799 GCF_001400515.1 Pseudomonas meliae
TGTTCAGCGTCTCCCTAAGTTTAGGGGCAGACAGCTTAGACTCTGTTGAGTTTATTATGCGTATAGAGAATGCGTTTAATATCGAGATACAAGAGGAAGAAATTAAGCAATTCAGAACCGTGCAGAACATCGTCGATTACGTGTCGAAGAGCAAAAATTAAGCCCTGCCTACGTAGGCAACTCTTTAAAACCGGCTGAACACCTCAGCGCCTGGTGGAATAAAGGCCCTTTGCCTCCAGTCAAAACTACCAGTAGCCACCGCCCTGCTTTGCCATTCAATGTATGGCTCCGCTCCGCAGGCCATCTGCCGGGCGAGCCCTGCGGTCGGGAGTTGCGGTGATGGATGCGCTGAATGTCATCAATATCGGCACTGACGGAATCAACTCGTTGTTCAATATCGTTCTGCAGTACGGAACAACTGTCGTTTTGAGGCTGGTGATCGCAGCCTTGTTGTGGATAGTGGGTCGCTGGCTGATCGGCGTGCTGGTGAGGATGGCGCAGCGTTCGCTGACGCGGCAGCGGTTTGATCCGACTGTTCTGCGCTATGTCGGCTCGTTCATCACGGTGACGCTGAATATCATTCTGGTGATCGCCATCTTGAGCTATTGCGGCATCGAGACCACCAGCTTTGCGGCATTGCTGGCGGCCGTGGCGCTGGCGATCGGCATGGCGTGGTCGGGTTTGCTGGCCAATCTGGCGGCAGGTGGTTTCATCATCGTGCTGCGGCCCTTCAAGGTCGGCGATATGATTTCGGCTGCGGGTGTGACCGGGACAGTGGTCGAGATCGGACTGTTCGTCACGTCGATCAACACCTCGGAAAACGTGTTGAATCTGGTGGGCAACAACAAGATCTTCTCTGACACGATCATCAATTTTTCCAGCAATGATTTCCGCAGCGTCGAACTGACCGCAATATTGCCAGGCACTGCCGACGAGCAGGCGATCATTCCGCGCCTCAAGGATCAAATCGCCCGCCTCCCCAATGTATTGAGCAGCCCCGCGGTCGATGTGCATCTGTCCTCTACGACAGCCGATTCCATCACCCTGTCAGTACGCCCCTATTGCCACAATAATCACTATGATTCGGTGCATCGCCAGACGCTTGCCCTGATCAGAGCGTTGATGCTGAACATGTCCTGAGCGGCACGCATAGGCAAAATTCATCGCCCACCGGCTAACCTGAACCCGTCAGCAGCCGATTAAAAGACCTCGGCCTTTTTTACGGCCCCTGCCTTTTACTCTTACGGATTCAACCATGAGCTTTCTATCTCGTTTTCGGGCCGGCACTTCGCGGACCGGAGGCGTACTCAGTGTCATTACGTCCGCGCGGGAATTGAACGACACGCTGTCGGCGTTAAGTTTTGACCCGGTCTACCTGACAGGCTTCGTTTCACCTCACGTCGACTTCGGTCAGGTTGCCCAGTCTGTCGCGGCACGCTTTCCCAACGCCAAGATCAGCCTGTGCACAACATCCGGCGAACTGTGCTCCAGCAATGATTCGCTGTATTGCGCGGCGGGTAATCAGTGGGACCGGATCGTGCTGGCGCTGTTCGACTCAAGCGTTATCCAGAGTGCCGAGGTGGTGCATATTCCCCTGCACAGCGAAGATATTCGCGGCGCGGGCAAGCGACTGTCCATGCGTGAGCGCATTGCGCGGCTGACCGACTCGATCAAGCGCACTCAGGTCAGCACGCCTATCGACCACAGGGATACGCTGGCCTACGTCACCTTTGACGGCCTTTCGGCCTCGGAGTCGTTTTTCATGGAAGCGCTCTACGAGTCAGGGCGTTTCCCATGCCTGTTCGTGGGTGGCTCTGCAGGCGGCAAAAGCGACTTCAAGAAGACGCTGATTCACGACGGTAAACGCAGCTACGAGAACCATGCTCAGGTGGTGTTTCTCAAGAGCGCAAAGAATGTGCGCTTTGGCGTCTTCAAGAGCCAGAACTTCGAGCCAACGCCACTGAGCCTGAGTGTCCTGACCGCCTCGCTGGAAGAGCGCTACATCAGCCAGGTGGTCAATTCCAGAGGCGAGATTGCCACGATGGTTGCAGCGCTGTGTGATGCGCTTAAGTGCGAGCGGCATGAGCTGGAAGGCAAGCTGGCGCAATATTCGTTCGCCATTCGGGTGGGCGAGGAACTGTTCGTACGCTCCATTGCGCGTATCGATTATGAAAGCGAGCGGGTTCATCTGTTCTGCGACGTGGCACCCGGCGAAGAACTGGTGATGGTCAAACGGACGTCGATGATCGACACCACGCGCAAGGACTTTACGCGCTTTCTACAGGGCAAGTCCGGCAAGCCGCTGCTCGGCCTGTTGAGCGACTGCATTCTGCGTCGTCTGAACAACGGCAGTGAATTGGGCCGCATGAATGATGTGTTCGGCGAGACGCCAGTAGTGGGCTTCTCGACCTTCGGTGAGATTCTGGGTTTGAACCTCAACCAGACCCTTACCGCAGTGTTCTTTTTCAAGGTGCCGGAAGGTCAGCCGTTCCGCGACGATTACATCGATAACTTCATTGCCTATTACGGCGAATTCAAGGCGTTCTTCCTGCGTCGGCAGATCAAGAAGCTGGCCGGTTTGAGCCATGTAGTGGTCAAGCAGATCGACCAGTTCAAGCAGCGTAACTTTGTGCAAACCATTGACCCGAGTGGTCTGGACGAGCAGATCCGCCCGGTGTTCGGCGGCCTGAGCGATCTGGGCGATGTACTGGTCAAGGCTCATCAGGATCAGGAAGAAATCGCCGATCAGTTGCGCCACTATTCAGGCGAGCTGCATGTTTCGATGGATGAGTTGTCGCAGACCATCACGCAGCAGGAAACGGTCATCGATAAGGCGGGTAATACCGTCAAAAGCCTGGTCAGCCAGGCCGACGAGGTCGTGCTTGGCTCTCGGGAGCTGGCCAAGTCCAGCCTGCGCATCCAGTCAGTTGTGCAGATGATCCAGCAGATCGCCGGGCAGACCAATCTATTGGCGCTGAACGCCGCCATCGAGGCAGCTCGGGCCGGCGAAATGGGCCGTGGCTTTGCAGTGGTCGCCGATGAAGTGCGTCAGCTGGCGCAGAAAACCACGCAAAACGCGAATGACATCGGCACGGATATCGAGCGTCTGGCCGAGGAGATTCGCAAGGTCGCGCAGCATATCGAAGAGCAATCCCTGGAAGTCGGCACGCTCACCAGCCTGCTGGCGGAGCTGGAAGGCTCCAGCGACATGACCGCGGGCACCTCGCAACGTACCCGGCAACTGGCGGATACCCTGCGCGGGCTGACTCGGTAGCAGGGCCTCTGCTGTCAGGACGGTACATTGCCCGTCCTGACAGCAGGCCGTGTTGCAGGCAGCTTACTGGTTGCCCAGCACGCCGACCTTGCCCATCACGTTGCTCATGAATTGCTGCACGGTCATTTTCTGGCCATTGAAGTCGACCATCTGGTCGGCATAACGCAGGTCGGAAACGATGTTGTCACCATCGACCTTGGCCAGTTGCATCATCTCGGCCATGGCACTGGCCATGTCGCCAGCGGCCTTGGCCTGCTCGGCGATGACCTTGAGGTCGGTCTGGCCTTCACGAATGGCTTGCTGGGTAGCAAGATCGCGGATCATCGGCTTGGACAGGACAACCTTGGCGTTGACTTCGCCCAGACTTTTCAAGAGCAGCGAATCGGAAGGCTGATCGAGCGGGCCTGGATCGGCCAGGTCCACCGCGATGCGCATGTGGCTTTCGCCGTTGCTGGTCTTGAGCGAGAGTTTTTCCAGTTCGATATGCGGCTTGGCGATCAGCAGCTTTTTCATCTGGGTGTTCATCAGCTCTTGATCAGCCGGGTTCAGCTCAAGACGAAACGGACGTTTCTCCAGCGCGGCCTGCTGCTGTTGAGGCAGGATTTTATCCTGATACAACTGATACAGCGCCTGAGTGGCCACCACATCGAAGTTGGCTATTTTGAAGCCCATGTGCGCTGAGCCAACGTCCTTGCCTGCGTAGGAAATCATGCCGGCATCGTAGTTGATCTGGGCGGCCAGGTTACCGGCATCTTCCTGCGCCAGGTTGGTGTTGGTGAAGTCCTTGATCTGCACCGGCGGCTTGCCCACCACCTGAAAACCCGCACTCTGGATTTTCATGTTGGTGTGGCCCAGATAGAAACCGGACTTGCCTTTGGTGCCGCCCGTGTCAAAGGTCATGCCTTTGACGTCGATGCTGACCGGGCCGTCAGGCGACGCGACGTTGAGCTGCAGGTTTTCCATGTTACCGGCCAGGCTGAATTTTTCAGCGTCGGCGGACGACTCGGCATTCAGGTCGAGCCCGGAAAACCTGAACGTACCGTCGACGTCGGTCATTTCCAGCGGGGCCATCTGCAGCGTGCCTTTGGTGGCGCGGTCATAGCCGATGCTGGCTTGCCCCTTGAGCGGTGGAACGTCCTTGCTCATGGCGAACCACTTTTCGGCGCTGGGGCTTTTCTCCATCTGGAAATTGCTCAGGGCCATGACGGGCAGCAGGTTCAGGGTCTTGAGGCGCGACAACGGAATGGGCCCGTGCTCGATCTGGTCGACAAACAGGAACTGGCCGCCCTGGGTGCTATCGGACAGGTTCTGGATGTCCACGCGATAGTGCGCCGTGCTGCTGAAGAAGTGCTTTTCCAGCGAGAGCATTTCCAGTTTGACGCTGGTGTCGGTGCCCTTGAACGACTTCGCGAGTTCCTGGTTGGCCTTGCTGATGGAGTCGGTCAGCGCGCCTTCCAGTTGATTGCCCGTGTACCAGGCGCCCGCCGTAACCAGTGCGCCCGCTACGACGATGACGCCAATCGCTATACCTGCTGATTTATTCATAGTGACGTGAAGATATCCGTTCTGATGATGGGAAAGTCGTACCGGGACTGGCAGCACAGTTGAAAACCGCGAAAGATTATCAGAAACACAGGGTAGCCACGGTATTCACGGAAACGTTAGGCTGAAACGAATTTGAGAACGGGATGTGATCACATGAGCGAGCAACACACCGATCAAGGCCGTCATTTTCGACATGGATGGCCTGTTGCTGGACACCGAGGGGGTTTATACCGAAGTCACCCACTTGATCGCCAGCCGCCACGGGCGCACCTTCGACTGGTCCATCAAACAGCACACTATCGGCCGCGGCGCCCGGGATTTCTCGGATTACGTGATCAAGACGCTTGAATTGCCAATGTCGATCGACGAGTTTCTCGAAACCCGTGAACCGATGCTCGAAGAGCGTTTCCCCAAAGCGCTGGCAATGCCCGGAGCCGAGGCGCTGGTCAGGCATCTGGCAGCGCACAATATTCCCATCGCAGTGGGCACCAGCTCGTCTGTGCATTACTTCGAGGCCAAGACTACCCTGCACCGCGCATGGTTCGAGCTGTTCGATACCGTCGTGACCGCAGACGACCCGGAAGTCGGCGCTGCCAAACCGGCCCCGGACATCTTTCTCGTCGCCGCCCGCCGCCTTGGCGTCTCGCCGAGTGATTGCCTGGTCTTCGAAGACTCGCCGTTCGGTGTGACGGCCGCCAAGGCTGCGGGCATGTACGCTGTCGCCGTACCGGACTCGCACATGCCGGTCGAGCAATACGAGCATGCAGACCTGCTGCTTGCCTCGCTCGCCGACTTCCCGCTCAAGGCGTGGGG
Source organism: Pseudomonas meliae (assembly GCF_001400515.1). Classification (NCBI taxonomy): domain Bacteria; kingdom Pseudomonadati; phylum Pseudomonadota; class Gammaproteobacteria; order Pseudomonadales; family Pseudomonadaceae; genus Pseudomonas; species Pseudomonas meliae. The sequence goes on from NZ_LJQT01000394.1 coordinate 5,633, forward strand.
GCTGCCTGAACTCGTCTGAATGACATGGAGATGTTGAGCATGAATTATCGAATCCTCGGCCAGTCCGGCCTCAAGGTTTCCACCCTGACACTCGGCTCGATGATGTTCGGCGAGCAGACCGGTGCCGAAGAGTCCCTGCGCATCATCGACAAGGCCAGGGATCAGGGCATCAATTTCATCGACACGGCGGATGTCTACAACGGTGGGCGCTCGGAAGAAATCGTCGGCCGGGCCATCGCCGCCCAGCGCAGCGACTGGGTGCTGGCCACCAAGGTCGCCATCGGGCCAGCCGACGGCGTGCCCAATCGCGCCGGTCTGAACCGCAAGCACCTCTTCAATGCCATCGAGAACAGCCTGCGGCTTCTGGATACCGACTATGTGGATATCTATTACCTGCACAAGGAGGATCAGGACACACCACCTGAAGTGACCGTCTCGGCCATTGGCGATCTGATCCGTCAGGGCAAGATCCGCTACTGGGGTGTGTCGAACTTTCGCGGCTGGCGAATCGCTGAAATCGTCAACGTCGCGCAGCGCCTGGGCGTAGACAAGCCGGTCATCAGCCAGCCGCTGTACAACATCGTCAACCGTCAGGCCGAAGTCGAGCAGATCACCGCAGCGGCGTATCACGGCTTGGGTGTGGTGCCTTTTAGCCCGCTCGCACGCGGGGTGCTCAGCGGTAAATACGCCCCGGACATCGCCCCCGACAGTGAAAGCCGGGCCGGGCGTCAGGACAAGCGGCTGCTGGAAACCGAATGGCGCGTGGAATCACTGCGTATTGCGCAGCGCATTCAAGAGTACGTGCAGGACAAGGGTGTAGGTATTGTCGAGTTCGCCATTGCCTGGGTGCTCAACAACCGCGCCGTGACCTCGGCAATCGTCGGTCCGAGGACCGAGCAGCAGTGGGACGGTTACACCAAGGCACTAACGGTTGATATTACCGCCGAGGATGAGGCATTTATCGATTCGCTGGTAACGCCTGGGCATGCATCGACGCCCGGTTTCAATGATGTTCAGCACTTTGTGTCTGGCCGCCTGACTCGCTGAAGCGATTCCGCCTGCGGCCTTATGCCGCGAACGCCAATCTACTGCGCTCTGAAACGCCCGTTTCAGAGCGTTATTTCATAAAAACATAACGTGAAACTCCTGTTAGGAGGGTGTAGACAA
>NZ_LJQT01000166.1:0-6051 GCF_001400515.1 Pseudomonas meliae
CCTTGCTCGGAGCTTCCCTTTGTCAGGTGCTGAACCTGTTTGCAATGCAGTACCTGATTCCCGACCAGCTCAGTGTGGCGCGACAAGAGAAGACGCTGCTCATCGGCCTGCAAGTTGCCAGCCTGAGCTGGCACAGAGCGCAGGTGATCGGCGAAAAAATGCGTAACCTGATCGATGTATGCTCCGTGGAAGTCGAACAGATCGACGCGCAGAACAGCCCACAAACGCACGTGGCCCTGGCGACTGGCTGAATCAATTTAGCCGCTTCGGCAATTCCCGGTCGCATAGAACGAGTAACGCTGTCACGCTTGGCGTCTACTCTTGTTCATCGTCCAATGACGAAGTGCCTCAAGGAGCCCACATGGCAGCCCTGGCCCCCTCTTCACAGGATCGCTGGCTCGATCTGAATGATGTGTTGCGTGATCTGGTTGCCGAAGGCTATCTCGGCCAGGACGACGCGGAAACGGCACTCACCCAACGTCGCAGCGCGGTGAACATCCAGCTGCATCCCCTCGAGTTTCTCGCTTCGCTGCAGTTTGACGACCTCAAGCGGCCGGGCAAGAAGCTGGACGTGGAAACCCTGACCGCCTGGCTGGCCAAAACCTGTGGCCAGCCTTACATGCGTATCGATCCGCTGAAGATCAACGTCGCGGCGGTCACGCCACTGATGTCCTACGCCTTTGCCCAGCGCCACAAGATTCTGGCCGTGGCGGTTGACCGCGAGTCGGTGACCATCGCCAGCGCCCAACCCTACGTGCGCTCCTGGGAAGGCGATCTTACGCATGTGCTCAAGCTGCAGATCAAGCGTGTGGTCGCCAACCCTACAGACATTCAACGCATGGCGATGGAGTTTTTCAGGCTGGCCAAGTCGGTCAGCGGTGCCAGCGCCTCTGAGCAAAAAATGAGCAACATGGGCAATTTCGAACAGTTGCTCAAGCTAGGCGCCAGTGATCAGGAGCCGGACGCCAACGACGCGCACATCGTCAATATCGTCGACTGGCTGTTCCAGTACGCATTTCAGCAGCGCGCCAGCGATATTCATATCGAGCCGCGCCGCGAACAGGGCACCGTGCGGTTTCGAATCGACGGGGTGCTGCATAACGTTTACCAGTTTCCGGCGCAGGTGATCATGGCGATTGTCAGCCGCCTGAAAAGCCTGGGGCGGATGAACGTCGCCGAAAAACGCAAACCACAGGACGGGCGGGTCAAGACCACCACGCCTGAAAATCGTGAAGTGGAGTTGCGCCTGTCGACGCTGCCGACGGCGTTCGGCGAAAAAATGGTCATGCGGATCTTCGACCCCGAGGTGTTGCTCAAGGACTTCGACCAACTGGGCTTCTCCAGTGACGACCTGCGGCGCTGGCAGGAAATGACCCGTCAGCCCAACGGCATCATTCTGGTCACCGGCCCGACCGGTTCGGGCAAGACCACCACGCTGTACACCACCCTCAAGAAACTGGCGACCTCCGAGGTCAACCTGTGCACCATCGAAGACCCCATCGAGATGGTCGAGCCGGCCTTCAACCAGATGCAGGTGCAGCACAACATCGAACTGAGCTTTGCCGCCGGCGTGCGCGCGCTGATGCGACAGGACCCGGATATCATCATGATCGGCGAGATTCGCGACCTGGAGACCGCTGAAATGGCCATTCAGGCGGCACTCACCGGGCATTTGGTGCTGTCGACGCTGCACACCAACGACGCACCCAGCGCCATCAGCCGTATGCTCGAGCTGGGTGTGCCGCATTACCTGCTCAAGGCGACCATCCTTGGCGTCATGGCCCAGCGTCTGGTGCGGACCCTGTGTCCGCACTGCAAGGCACCGATCAATCTGAGCGAAACCGACTGGCAAACCCTGACCCGCCCATGGCAGGCCCCCGTACCGCCCGGCGCACATCAGGCGGTCGGTTGTGTGGAATGTCGCGATACCGGCTATCGGGGACGGGCCGGGGTTTACGAGATCATGGTCATGTCCGACAACATCAAGGCATTGATTTCTGCGGACCTGGACCTGACCGCCATGCGTCGCCAGGCCTTCAAGGAAGGGACGCGCAGTTTGCGTCTGTCCGGTGCCCAGAAAATCTCGGCAGGGCTGACTACACTTGAGGAAGTGCTGCGAGTGACACCGCAGAGCGAGCAACGCTGATAAGGGTTGAAAGCGTTGTTCCAGACGGCTGTGCATCGTGGTGAGCCAGCTAAAGTGAACTACGCGGTACACCTTGATTGAACTAGTTCGTAGCTTTGGCTATCCAACCCCTCAGAACAACCACAGCTGGAGTAATTCATCATGCGTCTCAAGTTCGCTGTCGCCACCGTAGCCTTGCTTTCCATCCCAATGGGTTCAGCGATGGCTGACACCTTCTGGCGTAATGTGCTGTCTTCCGGTGCAACCACCGGCTCGACTTACCTGACCTTCAAGGATCACAAGCTGATCGTTGCCGCCCAAGACGATGCAGGCAGCTTCGTCGCCAGTGACGGCGGCATCCGCGGTCCGTTCCTGGAAGCTGCCATCGAACAGGTACGCAAAGACAATCCAGGCCTGAAAGCCACAGATATGGAACTGGCCAACGCGATCCTGGATAAGAATCTGGTCGCTGAAAACCAGTAAGCCCTGCTGGCAAATACTGCGCATAAAAAATGCCGCTCGATGAGCGGCATTTTTTTGTCCGGCGATTGGTTATTCGCCGATCGCGCTTTTGTAACCTGCAGCATCCAGCAATTTGGCCAGATCGGCTTCAGCGGCAGTTGGCTTGAGCTTGAAGATCCAGGCGTCGTACGGATCACTGTTGAGCGACTCGGGCGAATCGCCCAGCGCTGCGTTGACTTCGATCACCTCGCCAGCAACCGGCGAGTAGATATCCGAAGCAGCCTTGACCGACTCCACAACACCAGCGGTGTCAGCGGCAGCAAACACTTTGCCGATTTCCGGCAGCTCGACGAAGACCACATCGCCCAGCGCTTCCTGTGCGTGGTCCGAGATGCCGACGGTCACGGTGCCATCTGATTCAACACGTGCCCATTCATGACTTTCGGCGAAACGCAGCTCGGCGGGAATATTGCTCATTTAGTCATCCTCAACATCGGGTCAGCGGAAAACCCGCCATAGGTTAAATCAGGGCCTTGCCGTGGCGCACAAACGCTGGCTGCACCACCCTCACCGGATACCACTTGCCGCGGATTTCCACCTCGGCCCGGTCAGCGGTTGCCATCGGAACGCGCGCCAGAGCAATGGATTTGCTCAGCGTAGGAGAGAAACTACCACTGGTGATCTCTCCTTCGCCAATTTCTGCGACACGTACCACCTGATGCGCCCGTAAAACGCCGCGCTCTTCGAGCACCAATCCCACGAGTTTGAAGGCGGTTCCTTCAGCCCGTTCGCTCTCCAGCGCCTCGCGACCGATAAAATCACGGTCGGCAGGTTCCCAGGCAATGCTCCAGGCCATATTCGATGCCAGCGGCGAAACATGCTCGCCGATGTCCTGACCGTACAGGTTCATGCCTGCCTCCAGACGCAACGTATCGCGAGCGCCCAGACCGATCGGGGAGATACCCGCGCCGACCAGTTCATTGAAAAAAAGCTGGGCCTCTTCGGCAGGCAGCATGATTTCCAGGCCGTCTTCACCGGTATAACCGGTGCGCGCGATGAACCAGTCGCCATCATCAAGACCTTCAAACGGCTTGAGCTGGTGGATCAGTTCGGCGCGGGCGCTTGAAACCAGCTCGGCGATACGGGTTCTGGCCTTTGGCCCCTGAATCGCGAGCATCGCCATTTCGCTGCGCGCGATCAGTTGTACATCGAAGTCGCCCAGCTGCGACTGCATCCAGGCTAGATCCTTGACCCCGGTCGCGGCATTGACCACCAGCCGATAACCTTCGGGCGTGAGGTAGACGATCATGTCATCGATGACCCCGCCTCTTTCGTCCAGCATGGCGCTGTACAAGGCTCGACCCGGGGTATTCAGTTTTTCCACATCGTTGGCCAGCAGGTAACGCAGCCAGGTTCTGGCTTGACGGCCAACCACATCGATCACGTTCATATGTGAGACATCGAAGACCCCACAGTCGCGACGCACCTGATGGTGTTCCTCGACCTGCGATCCGTAATGCAACGGCATGTCCCAGCCACCAAAATCGACCATTTTCGCGCCAAGGGCGAGGTGCAGGTCGAACAGGGGGGTACGCTGTCCCATGGGTTTCTCCTTCCGGGCGTGGCGAAGGTGCGGGCAGAAAAGATCGGCAAGCCCCCAATAAACCGGAGTTTGCAGCACTTACAGCTGGCCGAATTTTCTGACAGACCGCACCAATTGCGGCGCATTGTAGCGGCAAGGTGAAGGGCCCGCACCTAGCCAATCTGACGGGCAGAGCGACGAATCAACCCGATGACGGGTAATAATCCTACAAGCACCAGCGACAAAGCTGGCAATGCCGCTCGTGCCCACTCACCCTCGCTGGTCATTTCAAACACGCGTACCGCCAGCGTATCCCAGCCAAACGGGCGCATCAGCAGGGTCGCAGGCATCTCTTTGAGTACATCGACGAACACCAGCAACCCAGCGCTCAAGGCTCCCGGAACCAAAAGCGGCAGATACACGTTGAGAAACAACTTTGGTCCGCTGACCCCCAGACTGCGTGCGGCTTCAGGCAATGAGGGACGGATACGCGACAGGCTGTGCTCCAGCGGGCCGAAGGCGACCGCGATGAAACGTACAAGGTAAGCCAGCAGCAGCGCCGAAAGGCTGCCCAGCAACAACGGCTTGCCTGCACCGCCCAGCCAGCCGGAAAGCGGAACGACCAGCTCACGGTCCAGATAACTGAACGCCAGCATGATTGAAACGGCCAGTACCGAACCCGGCAGCGCGTAACCCAGGTTGGCGAGGCTGACGCCAGAGCGGATCGCAGGTGTGGGTGCCATGCGCCGCGCGAAGGCCAGAATCAGCGCCACGCTGACAGTGATCAACGCCGCCATACCGCCCAGATAGAGCGTGTGCAAAATCAGGCCGGTATAGCGCTCGTCGAGGTCGAATCGGCCGCGCTGCCAGACCCAGACAATCAATTGCAGCACCGGCACGGCGAAGGCACAGAGAAAAACCAGCCCGCACCATAAACTGGCTCCCCAGGCCTTGATACCGCTAAGCGGATAAAGCGCAGCGCCACGCGGCCGTTCATTGGTCGGGCGGCTTGCACCGCGGGCACGACGTTCGCCATACAGCAGCACCAGGACTGCCAACAGCAGCAGGCTGGCCAGTTGCGCGGCGCTGGACAGGCTGAAGAAGCCGTACCAGGTCTTGTAGATGGCGGTGGTGAACGTGTCGAAATTGAACACTGATACCGCACCGAAATCGGCCAGGGTCTCCATCAGCGCCAAAGCTACGCCCGCACCGATGGCTGGACGCGCCATTGGCAGCGCCACACGCCAGAACGCCTGCAAGGGCGTGTTGCCCAACACTCGTGCAGCTTCCATCAGCCCCTTGCCCTGCGCCAGAAACGCCGTGCGCGCCAACAGGTAGACATAGGGATAGAAGACCAGCACCAGCACGATGATCACCCCACCGGTGGAGCGCACCCGAGGCAGGCGCAGGCCGGAGCCGAACCATTCACGCATCAGGGTTTGCACCGGGCCGGAAAAATCCAGCAGCCCGACAAATACAAACGCCAGTACGTAGGCAGGGATTGCGAACGGCAGCATCAACGCCCAGTCCAGCCAGCGCCGCCCGGGAAATTCACACAGGCTGGTCAGCCACGCCAGACTCACCCCCAGCAGCGTTACACCCACACCGACACCCAGCACCAGAATCAACGTGTTACCCAGCAGACGGGACATCTGGGTTCCCAGCAGGTGTGACCATATCTGTTGGTCAATGGTCTCCCACGACAGCAGCAGCACGCTCAGCGGCAATAACACCAGCGCAGCGATGGCGAAGACCAGTGGGTACCAGCGGCGTTGGACAGGATGGGCCAAGGAGGTTCTCGAAATGAGGGGGTTCAAGAGGGTAAGCAGAGCGTGCGCACAGGTCTGCTTCTGATTCTGGCTGAAAGCCGTAGGAGCGGACT
>NZ_LJQT01000445.1:0-1553 GCF_001400515.1 Pseudomonas meliae
ACGAAATACTGCTTCAGCTCATGATCCGCCGCAGGCACCGCAGTGGCTCCTGCTCCAGACCCCGCATCCTGAATGGTACGGCCAACGACCCGCGTGTAGGTCGCAGGATCGGCCGGGTCGAAGACCGGCAAGCGCGCGAGCGAAGGCAGCGAGGCGTCCAGGTTGATGTTCTCGGCAACCCGCGTGGTGGCTCTGGCCGATACATTCGATGTATCAATCTGCAAGTCGGTACGCAACCCGCGCTTGATCTCGCCCTGCTCGTTTGCCGCATAGCCTTGCAATCGTCCACCCTCGCCGTCCACAACGAAGTTCGCCGCGTCCTTGAGGAACGCTCCGGCACGGGTATAGGCAAGAGACCCACCGTCACTCACCACAAAAAAGCCGTTGCCCTGAATACGCATGTCGAGCGGATTACCCGACGTGGTCATGCTTTCGCCCTGATTGAAGTTTTGCTGCATTGAAGCAAGACGTACGCCATCACCTACAGCATTGCGACCACTGCCCAACTGGCTGGCTGAATACAGCGCCGAGAACTGCGCACGCGACGACTTGAACCCGATAGTGCCGGAGTTGGCAATATTGTTACCGGCCACCTCCAGCCTTTTGTTCGCGGCATGAATGCCGCTGATCGCGGTATTGAACGACATGAAAACTCCTTTACCCCAAAGGGCAACTCATAGAGGAGTTTTGATTCTCACATCATCGCGCGTAGGAGATTTCCAAGTACATTGACTGAACTTTCTGCAAGTTTAATTAAACTTGAGCGTGCATCACTTTGTAAAAAACAACCAAAAAAAAGCCCCTTCGAAAAGGGGCTTTATTTAACGCTCTACACTATCAAGTCATCTGAATAGTGGTTTGCATGATGGTGCTTTGAGTGGAGATAGTCTTGGCGTTCGCCTGGTAGTTGCTCTGCGCCTTGATCAGGTTGACCAGCTCCATGGTCAGATCGACGTTGGACTCTTCCAGCGCCTGACCAGTGATGTAGCCGAGGGTGCCCGATTGCGGCGTGCCGCTGACCGGTACGCCCGAAGCGAAGGTTTCACGCCAGTTGGTGCCACCTGCCTGCGCCAGGCCTTGCACGTTGGCAAAGTTGGTCAGCGAGGTCTGCCCGATCACTTGGGATTTGCCGTTGGTGTAGGTCGCGAACAGGTTGCCGGTTGCATCAACGCTCATCGCACTGAGCTGGCCAGTGGCGTAACCGTCCTGGTCCTGAGTGATCAGGCCCGACACCGACGCGGTCTGGGTAATACCGGCCATGTTCAGTTTGATGGAGGCACCCGTAGCACCGTTCGCGCCCCAGCTGGTGGTCGTGCCGGTGCCGGATTGCACACCTGGTACCCAGTTGGCGACAGTAAAGGTGCCATCAGTGTTGAACTTGATGTTCGCACTGTCGGTCGGTACGGTGCCCGGCGCTGCGACGACCAGATTACCCGAGGAGTCGAATGTCAGGTCGTTCTTGTCGGCCGTAGTAGTGGTCGGGTCGGAAATGCTGCGACCGTCCATCAGCGAGTACATGGACCAGGTGTTGGTGCCGGTCTTGACGAAATACT
>NZ_LJQT01000230.1:0-9782 GCF_001400515.1 Pseudomonas meliae
TACTTCAGACCTTCCCTAAACATCAAGTACTCACTATGACAGTTAACATCCGCTACAGATATTCTCACGATACCGCGATTCTGGTAACCCTCGTTCGCAACTTCTAAACATAGTGCGGCAGTTGTTGCCTGACCTGATCGACGACCCCTTTGACGACATCACCCGGCTAGAGCACTCGAAAGAGCCCCTCACGCAGCACGTGTATCGGCGCGTTAGGGACGCTGTAAATCAGACCAAATGAAGCACGTACGCGGAAATGATCCATATCTCAGGCAATAAAAAACCCGTAGCTAAATCAGCTACGGGTCTTTATTTGTATGGCGGAGAGATAGGGATTCGAACCCTAGGTACCGGTGAAGGTACAACGGATTTCGAATCCGTCCCATTCGGCCACTCTGGCATCTCTCCAACGGCGCGCATCATAACAGTATCAGCGCAGAAGGCGAAGCCCTTCTGCTGTTTTTTTTCGTGCTATCAAGCGCTTGCGTGTTTTTTCCGCTTATAGCGGCACGCCCAGACGGCTTGCGACTTCTTCGTAAGCTTCGATGACGTCGCCCAGACCCTGGCGGAAGCGGTCCTTGTCCATTTTCTTGCGAGTGTCCTTGTCCCAGAGGCGGCAGCCGTCCGGGCTGAATTCGTCGCCGAGGACGATTTCACCGTGGAATACGCCGAATTCGAGTTTGAAGTCGACCAGCAGCAGGCCAGCGTCGTCAAACAGCTTGGTCAGGACTTCGTTGACCTTGATCGACAACTCTTTCATGCGAACCAGTTGCTCGGCAGTGCCCCAGCCGAATGCCACAACGTGGGATTCGTTGATGAACGGGTCGCCCTTGGCGTCGTCCTTGAGGAACAGTTCGAAGGTATACGGATTGAGCCTGGTACCCTCTTCGATGCCCAGACGTTTGACCAGGCTGCCGGCAGCATAGTTACGCACGACGCACTCGACCGGGATCATGTCGAGCTTCTTGACCAGGCACTCGTTGTCGCCCAGCAGCTTGTCGAATTGGGTCGGAACGCCCGCTTCTTCAAGCTTTTGCATGATGAAGGCGTTGAACTTGTTGTTCACCATGCCTTTACGGTCCAGTTGTTCGATGCGCTTGCCGTCGAACGCCGAAGTGTCGTTACGGAACAGCAGGATCAAGCGGTCAGCGTCGTCGGTCTTGTAAACCGATTTGGCTTTGCCGCGGTAGAGTTCTTCACGTTTTTCCATGATGGGCTCCGCTTGCTAAGTAGTTGGGCTAGGCGATATGTCGCCAGTCGAGCCCTGAATCTTGATCGGCCAGTTGCAGCCAGTCCGGGTCGCACCCAAGGGTGTCGACAAAACATTGCCGGGCCAGATGCGGCAGGTTGTTCTTGCTGCTCAGATGCGCCAGCACCAGGTGCTGAAGGTCCTGCCATCCCAGCTCGCTCACCAGGCTGGCGGCCTGGTGATTGTTCAAATGACCTGTTTCACAGCCAACGCGCTGCTTGAGAAAGACCGGATACTGGCCTCGGGCAAGCATGTCGCGACAGTGATTGGCCTCGATCATCAAGGCATCCAGGCCTTGATAACGCTGCAATACGTTAGAGCAGTAAGAGCCGAGGTCGGTCAGCAGACCGAAGCGGCGCTTGCCGTCGTTGAAGACAAACTGCGTCGGTTCAAGCGCATCATGAGCGACAGACACCACATCGATGCCCAGCGCGCCAACCTGCAAGCTCTCTCCGCCCGCCAGCAAACCGGCAACTTCAACCGGTTTGCGCATACCGCGCAATGTGCCGCTGCTGAGGTAGACCGGCACATTGTAGCGCCGCGACAGCAAACCCACGCCATGCACATGATCGGCATGCTCATGGGTTACCAGAATCGCACTCAACTGGTTTGCAGCGACGCCCAGACGCGCCAGGCGCCGCTCGGTTTCCCGCAGGGAGAAACCGCAATCGACCAGTACGTACGTATCGTTGCTTGCGACCAGCGTGCCGTTGCCACGACTGCCGCTGCCGAGAACCGCGAAACGCACTTAACCCAGGTTGTCTTGAATAACGCTCAACACCCGACGCGCGATATCCGCAGGCGCAACGGTATTGATGTTCTTCTCGACGGTCACTTGAACGTTGTCACCCACCTTGCTCAGGCGAACCTGATAACGCTCGGCACAGGCATCGATCTCTTCCTTGCTCGACTTGCTGCCAAACAGGCGACCGAAGAAACCAGGCTCGTTTTCAGGCGTTTTGGCCTTTTCGGCAAGGTTGATGTAGTACAGACCCAGGCTGCGGTTGATGTCCTCGACGCGCCAGTCACCCTGATCCAGCGCGCGGCCGACACTCGACCACGCACGGTCGAGATCGGCACCGAGGTTCAATACCGGGTTGCCGCTACCGTCTTCGCTCAAGGCAACACGGCTCGGGGTGTCGTAGTCACGTGCCGCCAACAGGGAAATAGAACCGCCCTTCTCGGCGTTGCGGCCCATGCTGGCCAGCAGGTCGTCGGTCAGCGCGGCATCAAGCCCCAGGTTGGTGGTACGGGTCGGGAACGCCACATCGGCCGTGCTGCCGGCAGGACGCTCGACGCTCACCACATAGACTTCACTGGTATTGCGCTGCACGCCCGGTTCGATACGAACCCGCACGCGGGTTTCAGCGTCGGCTGAAACGCCAGCGGCGCTCAGGCGCTTGGCAACCGAGGCGGACAGTTCATCAAGACGCTGCCACGAGGAGCTGAATTCGCCAGTCTGCGGGCGCTCTTCAGCGATACGGAAACCATTGTCTTCAAAGTATTGATGAGCCACCGGCCAGACTTCGGCTGGCTGACGCTGAGCCAGAATCCAGCGCGCATCGCCGCTTTTCTGCAGGCTGAAATCGCTCGACTCGGAAGTCGTGCCCAGTGGCAGAGGACGAGGAACCGTGTATTCACCCTCTTTCTGGGTGCTGTCAGCCACATTGCGCGGGATCGGCAGCAACGGGTCCAGGCGCTTGACGCCGGACACATCGGCAGGCACCTGCATGGGTGGGGTCTGGGTAGCCTGGAGGTAATCGCTACCGCGATCACGGAAGTAACCATCTTCGCCCCAGAGCCAACCGCAACCGCTGGTGCTGGAGATAATAAGAGCAAGTGCGGAAAGTCCGGCCAATCGCTTCATTGCGTGATACTTCCTCAATTAAACCAGGACGCCGGACTGGCGCAGGGCCTGACGCAGCGGTTCGTGACAGGCTTCGCTGAGCCAGGTAAGCGGCAGACGGATACCGGCTGGCATCTTACCCATTTCATGCAAGGCCCACTTCACGGGGATAGGGTTGGATTCGATAAACAGGGTGTTGTTGAGCGGCATGAGCTTTTCGTGAATCGCCCGCGCCGTCTCGGCATCGCCACGCATGGCCGCTGCGCACAGATCGCTCATGAGGCGCGGTGCAACGTTGGCAGTGACGGAAATATTGCCCTTGCCGCCCAGCAGCATCAATTCGACTGCCGTAGCGTCGTCACCGGAGTACACCAGAAAATCACTGCTGACGCTGGCCAGAATGTCCTTGGCGCGCTGCAGGTTGCCGGTGGCTTCCTTGATGCCGATGATGTTTTTTACCGCAGACAGACGCGCAACAGTCTCTGGCAGCATGTCGCAGGCCGTACGGCCCGGCACGTTGTAGAGGATCTGCGGGATGTCTACGGCATTGGCGATGTGGCTGAAATGCTGGAACAGGCCTTCTTGCGTCGGCTTGTTGTAATAAGGCGTTACCAGCAGGCACGCATCGGCGCCAGCGGTCTTGGCGTTGGTGGTCAGCTCGACGGCTTCGCGCGTCGAGTTGGCGCCTGTACCGGCGATGACCGGAATACGTCCTGCAACCTGGGCAACCACACGGCGGATGACCTCGATGTGTTCGCTCACATCCAGCGTCGCCGATTCACCGGTGGTGCCGACGGCAACAATGGCGTTGGTGCCCTCTTGCAAGTGGAAGTCAACCAGTTTGCTCAGGCTGTCCCAGTCCAGACGACCTTGTGCATCCATTGGTGTGACCAGTGCCACCATACTGCCCGCAATCATGCAACCGCTCCTGCCGGAAAAAGAGAGCCGTAATGGTACTGGCGCTATCAGCCTTGTACAAGCGAAGTACCGCGCTCTGAGCATTCCCCTGAGCGATAGTTTTCGCTACCCTTCGTCCTTTGATCGGTACTGGTCACCTGCGCACCTCGCTCAATCGGTCGAATTTGTCGCCAGAAGCCCTGCCCCAGTGCACTCCAGCCCCGTCATGGTACTTCCATGCAAGGCAGGCGCTCCGGGACCCGGGAAGGTATCTCGCGCCATCGATTGTCGAAACAGCCCCGCAAGTCCGAAAAAGTACCGACCGCTCATCGTCTAGGAATGCTGCATGTCGTCCACCCCCACAGTTCGCGAACAATTCCTTGTCATCAGTGCCCTTGGCGCAAACCCCATGGAGCTGACCAACGTCCTGTGCCGTGCCAGCCATGAAAACCGCTGCTCGGTAGTCACCTCGCGCCTTACTCGCCACGGTGAGTGCAGTGCGCTGATTCTTCAGGTGTCAGGCAGTTGGGACGCTCTGGCGCGCCTTGAAACCGGCCTGGCGAGTCTCTCCAAGAAGCATGCGTTCACCACCAGCGTTGTACGCAGCGCTACCCTGGAGAACCGCCCGGAAGCCCTGCCCTACGTGGCTTACGTCAGCTCGGCGTACCGCCCGGACATCATCAATGAGCTGTGCCAGTTCTTCATTGACCACAACGTCGAGCTGGAAAATCTGATCTGTGACACGTATCAGGCTCCGCAGACCGGTGGCACCATGCTTAATGCCACATTCACGGTGACACTGCCTGCCGGGACCCAGATCAGCTGGCTGCGCGATCAATTCCTCGATTTCGCCGACGCGCTGAATCTCGACGCACTGATCGAACCCTGGCGCCCACAAGCCCCAATGTAAGGAGTTCCCATGACCGTCACAGTAGATCAACCGGTTCCCGACTTTCAGGCACCTGCGACCAGCGGACAGACCGTAGAGCTGTCCGCGCTCAAGGGTCAGCAGGTCGTGATTTATTTTTACCCGAAAGACAACACGCCCGGCTGCACCACGCAGGGTCAGGACTTTCGTGACCATATCGCGCAGTTTCAGGCGGCCAATACGGTTGTGCTCGGTGTTTCCCGAGACAGCCTGAAGACCCATGAAAACTTCAAGGCCAAGCAGTCTTTCCCGTTCGAGCTGATTTCGGACAAGGACGAAGCCGTCTGCCAGTTGTTCGACGTCATCAAGCTCAAGAAGCTGTATGGCAAGGAATACCTGGGCGTTGACCGCAGCACCTTCCTGATCGACAAGGAAGGCGTACTGCGTCAGGAATGGCGCGGCGTGAAAGTGCCGGGCCATGTGGCTGAAGTACTGGCGCAGGCCGAGGCCCTGAACAAAGGCTGATATTCCGATAAGCGTTGCGGCATGCAAGGTGCCGCAACGATCCAGACTTGCTGCTTAAAGCAGTGGTGCCACAGTGGGTTCATTACGCGGCCAGGCATCGAGGACGGCCTTGAACAACGTGGCCAGCGGAATCGCAAAGAAGATCCCCCAGAATCCCCACAGCCCGCCAAACAGCAGCACGGCGCAAATGATTGCAACCGGGTGCAGGTTGACGGCCTCGGAAAACAGCAACGGCACCAGAACGTTGCCATCCAGCGCCTGAATGATGCCGTGGGCAATCATCAGGTAGATGAACTGATCACCCCAGCCCCACTGGAACAATCCGATCAACGCCACCGGCACTGTGACCACCACCGCGCCAACGTAAGGTACGACCACAGATATGCCGACCAGCATCGCCAGCAGCGCTGCGTAGTTGAGCCCGAGCGCGGCGAACGCGATGTAGGTCACGCCACCACAGATGAAAATCTCTATGACCTTGCCGCGAATATAATTGGCAATCTGACGCTTCATCTCATCCGCCACCCGGTTGATCAACGCACGCTCGCGAGGCAGATAGCCGCGCGCCCAGCGGCCGATCATGTGCCGATCCTTCAGAAAGAAGAACACCAGAATCGGCACCAGAACCAGGTAGATCATCAGGTTGACCAGCAATGGCAGGCTGGAGATCGAGAAGGTCAGCGCCAACTGACCGATCTTGCCCACTTCACCACGGGCGACTTCGATCGCCAGCAACACTTGCTCGTCGGAAACCAGATGCGGGTAACGTTCGGGCAGCAACAGCAGTACAGACTGCCACTTGGCAAGCATGCCCGGTGCTTCGTTGAACAGCGTGATCAACTGGTGCCAGAGCAGTGGTACCAGCACCAGCAGGAACAGCAGCAGCACACCGATGAACAGCGTGAAGACCAGGCCGACTGCGGCCATTTCAGGCATGCGCAGGCGCTCCAGAACACTGACCAGCCCGTGCATCAGGAAGGCCAGCACCAACCCCGCAATGACCGGCGCGAGCATTCCGCCCAGGGTCAGGACAAGGGTAAACGCCAGAAACAGCAAGACCGCCAGTACCACCGCTTCCTCATCGGAGAAATAGCGCTGCACCCAATTGCGAAGCACATTGAACATCAAACATCCTTTTCAAAAAAAAAACGGCAGTGGTGGTTCAAGCCTTGCGCAGCCAATAAAGATAAGTGCCGGCGTCGACCTCTTCATGCAGCAACTCATGCCCGGAAAGTCTGGCAAAGGTTCGAAAATCCCGCTGCGATCCGGCGTCAGTCGCGATCACCTTCAGCACCGCGCCACTGGCCAGACGATTGAGTTCCATCTTGGCTTTCAGCAGAGGCAGCGGACAGTTGAGACCACTGGCATCCAGTTCGGCGTCGCACACCTTGGGGCGCACTACAGCGTCAGACATCGTTTCTCTCCAGGCGGACACATCGAATTACAAACCATGTCCGAAAAGGCATGGCGGATAAGGCGGCAAGAATACCTCACTCTGGTCAGCACGCCATTGAGCCAGCTACAGTACAGGTTCTTCTGACCAGAGCTTCGTGCATGAATTTTTTGCGTCCTACACTGCTCACCCTCGCTTGCCTGTTCGCTACGCATGGCATGGCTGATGACCTGCCTTCACTTGGCGACGCCAGCTCCTCGATTGTCTCCCCCGAACAGGAACACCGCCTGGGTCGAGCGTGGCTGGGATTGCTGCGTGGCCAGGTAGCCCAACTGTCAGACCCGCAACTCAAGGACTACGTCGAGACCTCGGTGTACCGCCTGGCCGAGACCAGCCAGGTTCAGGACCGGCGTCTTGAATTTATCCTGATCAACAGCCCGCAACTCAACGCCTTTGCCGCACCCGGCGGGATCATCGGTGTCAACGGCGGCCTGTTCCTCAACGCCCAGACCGAGGGCGAATACGCGTCGGTACTGGCTCACGAGCTGGCTCACTTGTCGCAACGCCACTTCGCCAGAGGCATGGAGGCCCAGCAGCGTATGCAGGTGCCGGTAATGGCCGCGATGCTGGCGGGTATTGTCATGGCTGCCGCAGGTGCCGGTGATGCCGGTATCGCAACCATCGCCGGCTCACAGGCGGCTGCAATCCAGGAGCAACGTCGCTTTTCGCGCCAGAACGAGCAGGAGGCCGACCGTATCGGCATTCTCAATCTGGAGAAGGCCGGCTATGACCCGCGCAACATGCCGACCATGTTCGAGCGTTTAATGCGTCAGTATCGGTTTGATGCAAGGCCACCGGAGTTTCTGCTGACTCACCCGGTGAGCGAATCGCGGATCGCCGACACACGCAACCGCGCCGAGCAGGCCAAGCCTGGCGGCAAGGAAGACAGTCTGCTGTATCAACTGATGCGTGCCCGCGTTGCGTTGATATACGAAGAAACACCAGGTATCGCCGCCAAGCGTTTTCGTGCGCAACTGGTTGAAAACCCGAAATCCGATCCGGCTCGCTATGGCCTGGCCATCGCGCAGATCAAGGGTGGGCAACTGAACGAAGCCAGAGAAACCCTCAAGCCATTACTCGAAAAAGCGCCAAACGACATCACCTACAATCTGACGCAGATCGACCTGGACATCACCAATAACCGCTTGGCCGATGCCCAGCAACGGGTCGATCGCATGCTGACGCTGTACCCCGGCAGCTACCCGCTCAATGACGTGCGCATTGACGTGCTGCTCAAGCAGAACCGCACCGCGGAAGCTGAAAAAAGCCTTGAAGCGCTGCTCAAGACCCGCCCGGATGATCCCGACATCTGGTACGTCGTGGCGGAAACCCGTGGCCTGAACGGCAACACCATCGGCCTGCATCAGGCGCGCGCCGAATATTTCGCACTGGTCGGCGATTTCCGTCAGGCAATCCAGCAACTGGACTTTGCCAAACGCCGTGCGGCCAACAACTTCCAGTTGGCGTCACGCATCGATGCACGGCAAAAGGATCTGATTGAACAAGAGCGGATGGTCAAGGACATGATGAACTGATGTCCGAATGAGAAAGCCCGACTNNNNACGCAAGCGTCGGGCTTTCTCATCCCCGCTGTCAGGCATTGCCCGCTTGTCGCAAGCGCGCCGCCTGAGTGAAGTCCAGCATGCGCTGCAACGGACGTACAGCGTTGGGGATCAGCGCCGGGTCAACGAATATCTCATTGCTACCCTCGCGCAGGCACTGCAGGGTGCGCTCAAGCGTATTCATCGCCATCCACGGACAATGTGCACAGCTTCGGCATGCAGCGCCATTACCGGCCGTAGGCGCCTCGATGAAGATCTTGTCCGGGCACAGCTGCTGCATCTTGTAGAAGATGCCCCGGTCGGTGGCCACAATAAACGTCTTGTTGGGCAAGCGCTGCGCGGCGGCAATCATCTGACTGGTGGAGCCGACCACGTCAGCCAGCTCGATCACTGCTTCCGGCGATTCCGGGTGAACCAGAATCGCAGCCTCGGGATACAAGGCTTTCATGTCTTCAAGCTGCTTGGATTTGAATTCTTCGTGGACAATGCAGGCACCGTCCCACAGCAACATATCGGCACCGGTTTCACGCTGGATATAGCGGCCCAGATGCTTGTCTGGAGCCCAGATGATTTTCTCGCCGTTGTCCATCAGGCTTTCGACGATCTCCAGCGCACAGCCAGAGGTCACTACCCAGTCCGCACGGGCTTTGACCGCTGCAGAGGTGTTGGCATACACCACCACGGTACGCTCCGGGTGCTGATCGCAGAACGCGGAAAACTCATCGACCGGACACCCTACGTCAAGCGAACAGGTGGCTTCGAGCGTTGGCATGAACACGCGTTTTTCCGGGTTGAGAATCTTCGCGGTTTCGCCCATGAAACGCACGCCTGCGACCAATACAGTACTGGCAGCGTGGTTATTGCTGAAGCGGGCCATTTCCAGAGAGTCGGCCACGCAACCGCCGGTTTCCTCGGCCAGGGCCTGAATGACCGGGTCGCAATAATAGTGAGCGACCAGCACGGCATCCTGCTTCTTGAGTTCGGCAGCAATGTCGGCTCGGTAACGCGCCTGCTCTGCCGGGCTCAGCGCTTTGGGCTGCTTCGCATCGAGATGAGCCTGCACCAGGAAACGTTCGGAGATCTGTGTCATGTTCGCGGGACCTGAAGGCGCTAGAGCGCGAAAGGCAAGTTTACACCCGAAATACAGGCAATAAAAAAGCCGGAAACCCTTATCAACCAAGGCCCTCCAGCTTTACGCATACATCGCCTGACAAAGGCTGCGCCATGTGCAATCAAGCATATGGCTGATATTCAGTAAATATCGGCCCGACTTCTGAAGGCGCGCCGATTCTAACGCCAAAAAACCGATTTACCAGAAGTTTCTGGCTTGCCCATAGCTGATGAGAATCGTTCTTGAAACCGTCTAGGTATCCTCTGAAAAA
>NZ_LJQT01000247.1:0-25657 GCF_001400515.1 Pseudomonas meliae
TTGCAGCGCCTCCCTAACAAGAACAGTGCCAAATATTTTTTATTCATATAAATCAAAAGGTTAATTTTAAATGTGATTCGAGAGTGATTTCTCAGTCGAAAATCCAATAAAACCTGCGCGAGATTCTGCGTGCGATTACAAGATATTGCGCAACGCCGTCAAAGCGCCGCTAAGCGAGGCTCGCAAGCGCTTAAGTGATCTAAAGCGACCGCTGATTGCGCAACCTATTGCGCACCACTCCCCAAACCGCAACGCAGCCCTATCCCCGAGCGTCTCGACCCGGAAAAACGTTCTAAGTTAATGACTAAACAGTCTTTTTTATATTACCAAATGCGCTATATCGTCTGCTCCCAATAACTCAAGCTCATAAGGGAATTCACGATGCGGCGTCTGACAGCTCTGGCTATGGCAATCACAATCAGCGGTTCAGCATGGGCTGCGACGCCCCCGGATACGCTGGTGGTGGCGCGTTCAATAGACGACATTGCCAGCCTGGACCCCGCCGAAAGTTTTGAAATAACCGCGACCAACACCCTGGCTAATATCTATCAGCGCTTGCTTGAGCCAGACCGGCAGAACCCGGCCAGTCTGGTGCCTGCCCTGGCATCCAGATGGAAGGCGGGTGACGACGACAAGAGTCTGGTTTTCGAACTGCGTGACGGTGCCAGATTTGCCTCGGGCAACAGTGTTCGCCCGGAAGACGTCATTTACTCACTGAGCCGCGTGGTCAAACTGAACAAGTCGCCTGCATTCATCCTGGGTGAGTTGGGCTGGACGGCGGAAAACGTCGACAGCTTCCTGACCCGGGTGGATGACCAGCATGTGAAGATTTCCTGGCCAGCAGCGGTAGGCAGCTCATTTGCGTTGAGCATTCTGTCTGCGACGCCAGTGGGCTTCATTGTCGACGCGGTAGAGGTCGGCAAGCATACGAAAGACGCTGATCTGGGCAACGGCTGGCTGAAAAATCATTCAGCCGGTACGGGTTCCTATGCGCTGCGCAGCTACGTGCCGCACGAGGCGCTGGTTCTTCAGGCCAATCCTAATGCCATCAAGGCCCCCAAGCTGAAAACAGTAATCCTCAAGAACGTCACTGACCCGGCAACCCGACGTCTGTTGGTGGTGCAGGGCGATGCTGACCTTGCGTTCGATCTGGGCGCAGACCAGTTCAGCGCTCTGGAAAAGCAGAAGGGCGTCAGTGTGCAGCGATTCCCGTCCTCAATGATCTATTACCTGGCCATCAACAGTGGCAGCACGCAGGCGCCTGCACTGAAGAACCCGGCGTTCTGGGAAGCTGCTCGTTGGCTGGTTGATTATCAGGGCATTTCCAAAGATCTGTTGAAAAACCAGTACAGCATCCACCAGGCATTCCTCCCTGCGGGCGTCATCGGCTCGCTGGTCGACAAACCGTTCAAACTGGACGTCGATAAAGCCAAGGCCGCCTTAAAGGCGGGTGGTATTGCCGAAGGCACGAAAATCGAACTCAATGTGTTCAATCAACCTCCCTACACGGATATTGCCCAGGCGCTGCAAGCCAGTTTTGCCAAAGCCGGCATAGAGATTTCAGTGCGTCCGCTGGTAGAAAGCGAGCTACTGGCGAAAATGCGCGCCCGGGACTTTCAGCTGATCTTCACCTACTGGGGGATGGATTATCTGGATCCTCACTCCAACGCGAGCGCCTTCACTTACAACGTCGCCAACGGTCCGAAAACCATCGCCTGGCGCACTCAGTGGGATATCCCGCAACTGAGCCAGGAAACCCGCACGGCTGCTGCCGAACGTGACCCGCAAAAACGTGTTGCGCTGTATACCGACCTGCAAAAAACTGTGCAGCAAAGCTCGCCATTTGTCGTGGCGCTGCAAGGTCAGAACCAGGTCGCGGTACATGACGGCGTGCAAGGTGTGTTACAGAACATCACCGTTTCGCTGCCGTATTTTGATCAGGTGAGCAAAAGCAAGTGAGAGCAGGGGCTTCACGCAGAGTGAAAGTGGCGGCCAGCGGACTGTTGTCGTTGTCGATAACACTGATCGGCCTGTTGTTCTTCACATTCATGCTGACCACTCTATCGCCAGTCGATCCGGCGCTTCGGATTGCTGGCGATCACGCCAGCGAATCGTCGCTGGCCCAGGTTCGAACCGATCTGGGCCTTGATCAACCTTGGCCAGCGCGGTTCGGTCGATATCTGGACAACCTGGGGCAGGGCGATCTAGGAGTTTCCATTACCTCCGGACAGCCCGTGCTGGAAGGTTTGAGCCGTGCGCTGCCAGCCACACTTGAGCTCGCGACCCTGGCCATTCTGCTGGGCAGTACCCTCGGCCTGTCATTGGGCCTGCTGGCAGCGTGGCGGCCGGGAGGCTGGGTTGACGGGCTGGTGCGTCTGGTCTCGCTGATTGGCTATTCAGTGCCGATCTTTTGGCTCGGTCTGCTGATGCTCCTGCTGTTCTACGCCAGGCTGCAATGGACTGGCGGGCCAGGCCGTCTGGACGATTCGTACCTCTACACCCTTGAATTGAGCAGTGGATTGATGTTGTGGGACACCTGGCGCTCTGGCGAAAGCGGCGCGCTGGCCAACGCCTTCAGTCATCTGGTCTTGCCTGTTCTAGTCCTGGCGTTTTACTCGATGGCAGGCATTTGCCGCATGACACGCTCCGCGCTGCTGGGAGAAATGGGCAAGGAGTACGTCGTGACTGCGCTGGCCAAGGGGGCGGGACGTGGTCGGGTGCTGTTGCGCCATGTGTTGCCGAACGTTGCCGGGACGCTGGTGGTCGTCGTTGCCCTGTCTTACGCAAGTCTTCTCGAAGGCTCGATTCTCACCGAGACGGTCTTCGCCTGGCCGGGTATCGGCCGCTACCTCACCACGGCGTTGTTTGCCGGTGACGTACCAGCGATCCTCGGTAGCACGCTGGTTATCGGACTCTGTTTTGTGGTCGTCAACGGCATCGCCGATGTGCTGGCTGGCATGATCGATCCGCGAACACGGGGGGTGTCATGAGTGTTTCCGTAGCGTTCGACAATATAGTGGCTCGCAGCGGATGGCGTCGCTCACCCGCATTACTCATCGGCGCGTCGATTATCGGGGTGATGGTACTTGTGGCGTTGCTGGGGCCGCTGTTGAGTGGTTTTGATCCCAATACGCCGAATATTCAGGAGCGTCTGCTGCCGCCGTCTGCCACCCACTGGCTGGGCACCGATGCGTTTGGCCGGGATCTGTTCACACGCCTGCTTTACGGCACACGCCCGACCTTGCTGCTGGTAACGCTGGTATTGCTGCTGACCTTGCCCATCGGTTTGCTGGTGGGCGTTACTGCCGGCTTTTACGGCGGCTGGGCCGAGCGAATCCTGATGCGCCTGACCGACATAATCATGGCCTTTCCGCAATTGGTGCTGGCCTTGGCGTTTGTCGCAATTCTGGGGCCGGGCCTGCTCAACGGGGCACTGGCACTGTCGCTCACGGCATGGCCCGCGTATGCCCGTCAGGCAAGGGCGGAAACCAGTGTATTGCGCAACAGCGACTATCTGGCTGCAGCTCACTTGCAGGGCATAAGTGGCATGCGTCTGTTGATCGGTCACGTCCTGCCGCTGTGCCTGCCTTCGGTGATCGTGCGTGTAGCACTGAACCTGGGCGGCATCATTCTGGCCGCCGCAGGGCTGGGATTTCTTGGCCTGGGTGTCGAGCCACCGACTGCGGAATGGGGCTCGATGGTTGCCGACGGCAGCCGGGTCATCTTTGATCAGTGGTGGGTCGCCGCTGCACCGGGAATCGCGATATTGCTGACGAGCCTGTCTTTCAACCTGCAGGGCGACGGTCTGCGCGACGTACTGGATCCTCGTCATGACTCATGAACAATCGCTGTTGAACGTGCAGGGCTTGCGGATCGGTTTTCCAGGCTCGGGCCCGGAACTGATCGAGGTGGTCAAGGGGATCGATTTCACTGTGGGCACTGAAAAGGTCGCGCTGGTGGGTGAGTCCGGCTCGGGCAAGTCACTCACCGCGCGTGCGTTGCTGGGGCTTGTCGCACGCCCCGGTCAGGTGACCGCCGAACACATGAGCCTGGCAGGCGATGACCTGCGCAGCCTGACGGCAAAGCAATGGCAGGGCCTGCGCGGTACTCGTCTGTCACTGGTTTTGCAGGACCCCAGGTATTCGCTCAACCCGGTGCTCAGGGTCGGCACTCAGGTTGAAGAGGCGCTGGTGTTGCATACCCGGCTGGGACGCCGTGAGCGCCGCGAAAAAGCACTCGACATGCTGGAGGCTGTAGGCTTGCCCAACCCGCTGGCGCTGTATGACAGCTACCCCCAGGAACTGTCCGGCGGCATGGGGCAGCGGGTGATGCTCGCCGCGATGCTGATCAATGATCCGCGCCTTTTGATTGCCGACGAACCCACCTCGGCACTCGACAGCGGCCTGCGCGATCAGATTCTGGAGTTGATTCTGGGCCTTGTCGAACAACGCAACATGGGGTTACTGCTGATCAGTCATGATCTGCCTCTGGTGGCGAAATATTGTGACCGGGCGCTGGTCATGTACCGCGGGCGGATTGTCGACCGATGCAAGGCCGCCGAACTGGCAACTGCCAGTAACCCCTACACGCAGACGCTATGGCGCTGTCAGCCCTCTGCTCTGACCTATGGTCAGGCACTTGCGACCCTTGATCGCAAACTAATGGAGGCGCTGCCATGAGCGTGGTGGATATCAGTGAACTGACGGTAAGTTTCAAACGCGGCCTGTATGCCTTTACTGCACTGCAGATGGCAGAGTTGAGAATCGAACCGGGCGAATGCTTCGGTCTGATCGGCGCGTCAGGCTCTGGCAAGTCGACTTTGCTGCGAGTACTCGCCGGCCTCCAGCGCGACTGGCAGGGCAGTGTGAACCTGTTCGGGCAGCCGCTTCACGCGCAGCAAGCCTTCACGGGAACCTTGCGTCAGCAGGTGCAGATGGTGTTCCAGGACCCTTATGCATCATTGCATACGCTGCACCGGATCCGCCGCAGCCTGCGCGAGCCGCGGCAGATCAACGGCCTGCCTTTCGACGAGGCCAATCTGGTTGCTTCGATGGAACAGGTGGGCCTGTCGGGTGACATGCTCGATCGCTACCCGCATCAACTGTCCGGCGGCCAGCGTCAGCGCGTTGCCATCGTTCGTGCGCTGCAATTGAATCCAGCACTGTTGTTGCTGGACGAACCGACCTCGGCGCTGGACATGACCGTTCAGGCGGAAATACTCAATCTTCTCCAGGCCCTGCGTCGCGACACGGGCATGACCATGATTCTGGTCAGTCACGACATGAATACCGTTGCCCATTTGTGTGACAGGGCACTGTTGATCCGCGAGGGACGTGTCGAGCGACATCTTGATCGTGCGGCACTTGGCGTATTGGCGGGGGCGAACCACTGATCGATTTCCCGGAAGAAATTTACGTCGAAAGTGGTACAAAAAAGATACACATCGCGTTTATTTGTCGCTCGAGTGAATCACTTGTATACAGCGCAGATCAACGCGTTGCGGACCAATGACCCCGATTTTACGCAGCGGCGGCGGGCTTTTTGAAAAAAAGAGCGTGGACTCGGGATATAACACTAATTAGAATCAGTCTCATTTGGCGCGCCCATCGCTCAAGGCTTTTGACATGACTGAAGCAGCGACGCTATCACAGCAGACCTTGCATTCCCTTTACCGCGATCATCATGGCTGGCTGGAAAGCTGGTTGCGCAGACGCATGGGCAATGCCTGGGATGCTGCGGACCTGAGTCAGGATACATTCCTGCGTGTACTGTCCAGCTCTCAGCAGATCGCCGATATGCAGGAGCCACGCGCTTACCTGCTGACGGTGGGCAAGCGCCTGCTCAGTAACTTCTATACTCGCCGCAGCCTGGAACAGGCTTACCTCGAAGCGCTGGAGCGGTTGCCTGAAGACAGCGTGCCGTCGCCTGAGCAGCGCTGGCTGTTGCTGGAAACCCTGCAGGCGCTGGACGAGTTGCTCGACGGTCTTTCGGCAGTGGTGCGCCGGGCGTTTCTCTGGAGCCAGCTTGAGGGGCTGGGGTATCGGGAAATCGCAGAGCGCCTGGATGTTTCCGAACGCACCGTCAAACGTTATATGGCGCAAGCCTACGAACACTGCCTGCTGGTGGATTGGTGATTCGCTCGGCACCTTCTAACGAAGAACGCGAGGTAGTACGCAGGGCGGCGCAGTGGTTGGCGCTTCTGGAATCCGGCGGCGCCAGCGAAGAAGATCACGCCATGCTGCAGCACTGGCGCGACAGCTCTGCCAGTCATGAGCGCGCCTGGCAAAAGGCGCAACAGCTGCGGCAGCGTTTTTTCGGCCTGCCTGCCAATCTGGCTATGGCTACTCTGGATCGTCCCGACAAAGCAAGACGCGCGGCGCTCAAAAGAGCGTTGGGCGCTGTGGCATTGGTCCCTACCGCCTGGCTGGTGGGCCGTCAGTTGCCGCTGGATGTCTGGCGTGCCGACCTGCAAACCTCCGTCGGCGAGCACAAGCGTCTGTCCCTGGCCGATGGCAGCACCTTGCAACTGAACACCGACAGCGCGGTGAATGTCGATCTGGGTGCACGTCGAGTCACCCTTGTGCGTGGCGAGATAGCACTCAAGGTGCCGGGCAGGGAAGCGCTGACCATCGAGGGCCCCTACGGGCGCGTCGTGGTCAGTCAGAGTGAAGTCTGTGTACGTCTCAACCAGAGCGATTGCCGTGTATCGGTGGTCAGCGGCTCGGTGCAACTCTATCCGCTGCAGGGGCCGGTGCTGGCATTGCATGCACAACAACAGGTCAGCCTCAAACAGGACGGAGCCGGGCCTGTCAGCGCCTTCGACGCCTTGCTGCCCGGCTGGCGCGACGATGTATTGACCGCACAGAACCAGTCTCTGGGCGATTTCCTGCGCGAGCTTGGCCGCTACCGCCCTGGCTTACTGCGCTGGGAGCCGGCACTTGAAACCCTGCGAGTGACGGGCAGTTTCAGACTCGACAATACCGACCGCGTGCTTTCGTTACTGGCTGCCAGCCTGCCGGTGGACGTGCAGATGCGGACCCGTTACTGGGTCACGCTGGTGCCTCGAAAAAACATTTCGACAAAAAATAATGCGTGAAGCTGTCCCTTTTTTTTGTCTCGCTGGTCATTTCAGGTAAGTGCACAAAAAATACGAGAGTTTCCCTCTATGTCCGCAGTGTCTTCCTACCGTTTGCGTCCGCTTTTGCATTTCAGCCTGTTGCTGACGTTGAGTTCCAGTCCGTTGTTTGTATCGACCAGTTGGGCCGAAACCTCGGGCAAACGTGCCTATGAGGTGCCGGCTGGCAGCCTGAGCGCCGCGCTCACCCGCTTTGCCGGTCAGGCCGGGGTCAACCTCTCGGTAGACCCCGCGCTGGTGAACGGTCGAAACAGTTCGGGGTTGTCCGGCGAATTCGCGGTCGAGGAAGGCTTTGCGCGCTTGCTGCAAGGTTCCGGTCTGCAACTGGTACCCGTCGGAGAGCAGGCTTACACGCTGATCCCGGCACCTGACAGCGCGAGCGCAGGCCTGCAACTCGCACCCACCTCGATTGTCGGTGATAGCGGCTCTACCGATGGCCAGGAATACGCAGGCGGCCAAGTGGCACGCAAAGGCTCGCAAGGCATGCTGGGTTCGCGGGACTTCATGGAAACGCCGTTCAGCATGACCACCTACACCAAGGACGCGGTGAAAAACCAGCAGGCCCGTACCCTTGGCGACCTGATTGCCAGCGACCCGTCGGTGCGTGCCACCAACCCGGCAGGCGGGCGTTACGAACAGTTCACCATTCGCGGCTTCAGCCTGTTCAATAGCGACGTCTCATACAACGGCTTGTACGGCATCCTGCCCACATACACCATCGACATGGAAATGGCCGAGCGGGTAGACATACTCAAGGGCCCGAGCCAGCTGATTAATGGCATTTCGCCGCGTGGCAGTGTCGGTGGTGGGATCAACGTGGTCCCCAAGCGCGCAACAGATAAACCCATCACCGAGCTGACCACCAGCTATGCGTCCAAAGGGCAGGCAGGCGCGGCGGTGGATGTGGCCCGTCGCTTTGGCGAGGACGACAAGTTCGGTATCCGTTTCAATGGCGTGAAGCAGTCTGGCGACACTGAATGGGATCATCAGAGCGTTGATCGCGAAATGGCCGTGCTGGGCCTGGATTTCCGCGGCGACCGCTTGCGCCTGTCGACGGATATCGGGCACACCGAACGCGACACCGATGCTCCGCAGGAACGCGTGCAGGTCGGTGCCAACGCGAAGGTGCCCAACGCCAACGATGTGCGTGACAACTATGCGCAGTCCTGGAGCAAGGCGCGCACCAAGGATACGTTCGGCGCAGTGAATGCCGAATATGACCTCAGCGACTCGGTGATGCTGTACGGCGGTGTCGGCGCTCGGAAAAGTAACCATGATTTCCTGCGCCATGCGGTATCGGTCACCAACGACGCAGGTGACTTCAGCGTTCAGCCGCGCGACTTCACCCGCGACGAAAATGTTCGCACAGCCACTGCCGGCGCACGCAGCTGGTTCAATACCAGACCGGTCAGCCACGAGGTCAATCTGGCTGCCAGCTATTTCTACATGGACTTTGAAAACGGTGGTGCACGCTACGCAGCCGCGCCGAGCAATCTCTACAATCCGGTCGACACGCAGACACCCTCCAACCCCACGCGGGCCGACTCCAAGGTTTACACCGAGAACCGCTTCAGCGGTGTGGCCCTGACCGACACACTGGGCTTTTTCGATGACCGCCTGCTGCTGACACTCGGTGCCCGCTGGCAGCGAGTCAAGGTTGATGACTGGACCGACAACGTCAAGGGCGACACCTCCTACGACGAGGAAAAGGTCTCACCTTCAGGCGGCATTCTGTACAAAGTGACCGACGACTTCTCGGTGTATGCCAACTACATGGAGGGCTTGAGCCAGGGCAAGATCGCGCCGTCGACGTCGGTGAACGAAGACCAGATCTTCCCGCCTTTCGTCAGCCGCCAGATCGAGGTCGGGGCCAAATATGACCTGGGGTCATACGCCTTCACTGCCAGCGTATTCCGTATCAAGCAACCGGCCTACGAGACCAACACAATCTCGCGCGTCTTCGGCCCGAACGGCAAGCGCCGCAACGACGGCGTCGAGCTGACCATGTTCGGCGAACCGCTCAAGGGCTTCCGTCTGCTGGGCGGGGTGATGTACATCGACAGCGAGCTGACCAATACCGTCAACGGCACGTTCGATGGCAATCGCGCACCTGCCACCCCCGAGTACAACGTCAATCTGGGCGCAGAATGGGACGTGCCGAGCGTCAAGGGCCTGACCCTGACCGGGCGGGGTATCTACACCAGCTCGCAGTACTTGGACCAGGCCAACAGCAAAAGCATCGATTCTTCCGAGCGCTTCGACGTGGGCGCGCGGTATGCGTTCAAGGTCGATCAGAAGGACATCACACTGCGGGCCAATGTCGAGAACGTCATGAACAAGTATTACTGGAGTTCGGCAGGAGCGTCGGATGACAGCGAGCCGGGCCTGACCCTGTCGACACCCCGGACCTATCTGCTGTCAGCGACTATCGGGTTCTGAGTCGACCGCGACGCCCAGGGAAGGGCTCACCGGCGTAGTAAACAAACTGGCAGTCCTCATCGAGGAATAACCTGTGCGGCTATTAAATAATTAACCTGAGTATGAGCATAGAAGAGTCTGTTATATAAGACTCTCTTTAGGTGCCTTACATAAATAACAATCGTCCCACTGAGTGATGGCACTTTGAATGATTCCGACTTACAGGGCGGCGTATTCATGTGCCTGGCTACTTTTTAAGTAAGCAATAACGTTCATTTAAATTTCATCTTGTTTTTTGAAACAACGGGTTGCACTTTCAAGGAAATGATAATAGTTTGCATCCAGCATTTAGCGAGGACTAACCGATGTTGAATAATGGCTTATTGCAGTCTACTACGTCGCAGAAAACCAATGCCAACTATCTGGACAGGCAGAGCAGATTTGAATCCAATGTAAGAAGTTACCCGCGGAAGTTGCCATTGGCCATCGCCAAGGCACATGGCGTATGGGTCACTGATGTTGAAGGCACCACGTATCTGGACTGCCTGGCCGGTGCCGGAACACTGGCTCTGGGTCACAATCACGAAGCTATCATGGCCAGTCTCGACAGCTTCCTGACGTCCGGAATGCCGATGCACACCCTTGACCTGACCACCGCGGTCAAGGATGCCTTCAGCGAGACGCTACTGAGCCTGCTGCCGGGCCAGGGACGCGATTACTGCCTGCAGTTCTGCGGGCCGTCCGGTACCGATGCTGTCGAAGCCGCAATCAAGCTGGCCAAGACTGCCACCGGCCGGCACAACATCATCAGCTTTTCCGGCGCTTACCACGGCATGACCCACGGGGCTCTGGCATTGACTGGCAACACCGCGCCGAAAAATGCCGTCACCAACCTGATGCCCGGCGTGCAATTCCTGCCTTACCCTCATGAGTACCGGTGCCCGCTGGGTATTGGCGGTGAAGCCGGCACCGAGGCGCTGAGTTATTACTTCACCCAGTTCATCGAAGACGTGGAAAGTGGCGTGTCGCTCCCGGCCGCCGTGATTCTGGAGGCGGTGCAGGGCGAAGGGGGTGTCAATCCAGCGCCCGCTGCATGGCTGCGGCAGATTCGCGAAGTGACCCGCAAGCACGGCATTCTGCTGATTCTGGATGAAGTACAGGCCGGCTTCGGCCGTACCGGCAAGATGTTCGCCTTCGAACACGCCGGGATCGAGCCCGACGTCATCGTCATGTCCAAAGCCGTCGGTGGCGGCCTGCCGTTGGCCGTGCTCGGTTTCAAGCGCGAGTTCGACGCCTGGGCTCCGGGCAATCACGCGGGTACTTTCCGCGGCAATCAAATGGCGATGGCCACCGGCCTTGCGACCCTTGAAGTGCTGCAACGGCAAAACCTGGCTGCCCAGGCCGCAAAACGCGGGGACTGGCTCAAGGCACAGCTTGGCCTTTTGCAGCAACGTTATCCGATGATGGGCCAGGTGCGCGGACGCGGGCTGATGCTGGGCATCGAGATTGTCGATGAGCGCAAACCGGCGGACCGCCTAGGCAGCTTGCCAATGGATCCGGAACTGGCAGTTGCCATTCAGCAGCACTGTTTCAAGCAGGGGCTGTTACTTGAGCGCGGCGGCCGAAATGGCAACGTGATCCGTTTGCTGCCGCCGTTGATCATTACCGAAGAACAATGCCAACTGGTCATCCAGCGATTCGAGGACGCCCTCAAGGCTGCACTGGCCCAGCTGCGCAAGTAAGCAGCTTGTAAACAGCGCGTAAGCAGTACTAACAGTGAGGACATCACTGCGCTTGAAACAGAACACGCACACAACGTTTGACTGAGCGACCCTATCGCACGTCGTGCACAGATTATCAATTGGCTTGTTGCAGATAATAAGTCACACCGACAGTTAAGCCGTTGTGCCGCAAGCGATAAATCAACGCTTGTTGCTACGTCACTTAAACAGTAAGCGTCAAGGCGACTGTGGAGCAGACATGACTAATACCGATCGCACCGCTTTATCAAACATGGTGAGCGAGTTGGCAACCACTCGTGCATTACTTAATTGCCTGATCAAGGAATTCGCACTGCCTGAACAGTGCCTTCATTACACTTGGCCACAGGGCATGCAAGGTATTGCGCCGGGCAGCTTCGTGGATGGCGGGCAATGGAAGGGCATTCCACTCACCATCAGCCTGCCTAATGAGCAGCAGTTTTTCGTGCTGGTGGACCGCCGCGACCATCTGGGCAGCCATCGCTACCTTTCCGATGTTTATGCGCGGCAGGGGCAGGGTACCTGGCGCTGCCTGGCTTTTGCCGAATTCGCCCGGCAATTGCTGGCCGCCTGCGAGCACATGACCCGGGCCAGCAACGACGAACTGCTCGATCAGGTCCTGCAAAGCCAGCACCTGACTGCCGCCATCGTCGCCCACAACATGACCGGTCAGCACCCGGCACCGCTGAGCGGTTATCTGGCCAGCGAACAGGGCTTGTGGTTCGGCCATCCCAATCACCCGGCACCCAAGGCGCGTCTGTGGCCTGCGCATCTGGCGCAGGAGACCTACGCTCCGGAATTTCAGGCGCAGACCGCGCTGCATCTGTTCGAAGTGCCTCTGGACGGGTTGCGAATCACCTCCAATGGCTTGAGCGAAGCCGAGGTGATGTCAGGGTTCGCGGATCAATCGCGGGCCAGGCCCGGGCATGCGCTGATCTGCATGCATCCGGTACAAGCCCAATTATTTATGCAGGACCGCCGTGTGCAGCGCCTGATCGAACTCGGGCAGATCACCGATCTGGGCACCAGCGGGCCGCTGGCCAGCCCGACGGCTTCGATGCGCACCTGGTACATCGAAGGGCATGATTACTTCATCAAGGGCTCACTGAATGTGCGCATTACCAACTGCGTCAGGAAAAACGCCTGGTACGAACTGGAAAGCACGCTGATCATCGACGAATTGTTTCAGCGCTTGCAGCAGACCCGCCCGCAAACCCTCGGCGGGCTGTCCACCGTGGCTGAACCGGGTTCGATGAGTTGGGCTCCAAAAGGCTCCAGCGAGACCGACGGCCACTGGTTTCGCGAGCAGACCGGCGCGATTCTGCGGGAAAACTTCTGTCGCCGATCCGGCGCGGACTGCAGCGTGATGGCGGGTACATTGTTCGCGCGTGATCTGCGTTCGCGGCCTTTGGTGCACGATTTCCTTGAGCGTTTCAACGGCGGTGAACTTGAGGACCCGCACCTGCTGGACTGGTTCGATGAATACCAGGCCTTGCTGCTGCGCCCGGTCATGGCGCTGTTCTTCAATCACGGCATCGTGATGGAGCCACATTTGCAGAACGCGGTATTGATTCACGATAACGGACGCCCTCAACAGCTGCTATTACGCGACTTCGAAGGCGTCAAACTGACCGATGAACTGGGCATCAAGGCGATTCAGGTCGGGCTGCACCCGCGGATTCGACAGTCATTGCTCTACACCCGCGAACAAGGCTGGAACCGCATCACCTATTGCCTGCTGGTCAACAACCTGTCCGAGGCCGTGCTGGCCTTGAGTTGGGAACGTCCGCACCTCGCGCCGCTGATGTGGCAGCGGGTCGAGCGGCAGTTGCAACGCATCCGCGACGAGTTGGTGCTGCCCGCGCCAGAACTGGACGCGCTGATCGCCGGCCAGTCAATTGCCTGCAAGACCAACCTGAAGGTCCGGCTCGCCGCCAAGGCCGACCGTGAGGCCAACTATGTGCGCCTCGCTTCACCATGGGCCAAGGAGGCACGTTATGCACATAAGTTGCCGGAAACCGTACTGGGCGCCATCAAAGAAGCTCAGGCACTGGAAACCGACCCGCTGGCGGCTTTCGTCTACGATCTGGATGCGTTGCAACAGCATGTCACTGACGTCATGGCCGCGCTGCCTGCGGGCGTAGAGCTGTATTACGCGATCAAAGCCAACAGCGAAGCATTGATGCTGGAAACCCTCGCGCCGCTGGTCAGTGGCTTTGAAATCTCTTCGGGGGGCGAGATCGAGCGTGTGATGGCCTGCCCGACACGCAAACCTTACGTGTTCTCCGGCCCTGGCAAGCTTGACTCCGACTTGCGCTCGGCGTTGCTGAACAAGGTTGAAGCCATCCATCTGGAAAGCCTCAACGAAATTGCGCGACTGCAACATCTGGCAGAGGAAACCGGGCGCGTGCAGCCGGTGTTTCTGCGCATCAACCCTCAGTTGCCAGCCGCGCAGTCGAGCAAGCTGGCGATGGCTGGCACCGCCACACCGTTCGGCATTGACGAAACCGATCTGGCCGAGGCGATCAGGCGCGTAGACAGCGCCAGCCACCTGACGCTCAAGGGTTTCCATGTACACGCCATGTCCCATCAGATGTCGGTTGAGCGTCACGAGCAGTTGCTGGATTTCTACCTGCAGCGCTGGCAGGAATGGAAAGCACTGGCCAGCTACCCGGAGCAGTTGACCCATTTCAACGTTGGCGGCGGCATTGGCGTCGATTATCTGAACAGTCAGCAGTTCGACTGGCAGCGCCTGTGCCGCTATCTGGAAAAACGCCTGGGCGATCAGCGTGATACGCCGATCCTGCGCTTTGAGCCAGGACGTTTCATCAGCGCCTATTGCGGCTATTACGCCATCGAGGTGCTGGACAGGAAAACCAGCCACGGCGAGCATTTTCTGGTCTGCCGCGGCGGCACTCACCAGTTTCGTCTGCCGGTTGCGCAAGGCCATGACCATCCGGTTATCCATGTGCCGTGTGCGCCAGCGACGGGCGCATCTGAGGAGCAGGCCTACACCGTGGTCGGCCAGTTGTGTACGCCAAAGGACGTATTGAGCCGCCAGCAGCCGCTCAAAGGCGTGAACATCGGCGATCTGCTGGTGTTGCCGCTGGCAGGGGCTTACGGCTACAACATCTCCCATGTCGATTTTCTCTGCCACCCAAGACCGGTACAGCACTTTGTGCGCAACGGCGAACGGGTTCGCACATGAGTCTGAACGTCCCACGCCGTTGGGTGGTGTTCAATGTGTTGCTCGGTACGCTGACTGTCAGCCTTAGCAATAGCTCGCTCAACCCGGCGCTGCCAACCTTCATGGAGGCGTTTCAGGTCGGTCCGTTGCTGGCCACCTGGATCGTTGCAGGGTTCATGACCAGCATGGGCATGACCATGCCGCTGACCAGCTTTCTCAGTCAGCGCATTGGCCGCAAACGCCTGTACCTGTGGGGCGTGGCGCTGTTCATCGGTGGCTCCCTGCTGGGCGCGCTGGCCAACTCCATCGCATTGGTGATCACTGCGCGAGTGGTGCAGGGCATCGCCAGCGGGTTGATGATCCCACTGTCGCTGGCGATCATTTTCTCCGTGTATGAAAAGCATGAGCGGGGCAGGGTGACCGGGCTCTGGAGCGCAGCGGTAATGCTCGCTCCGGCATTGGGGCCACTGTGCGGCAGCCTGATGCTGGAGTGGTTCAGCTGGCGCTCGCTGTTCCTGATGAATGTGCCCATCGGCCTGCTGGCCTTGCTGTTGGGCGTCGGCGTGCTGCCAGACTCCGAGCCTGTCGAGCGCAAACCGTTCGACCTGATCGGCTATTTGCTGGTTGCCTCGGGCATCGGCTTGCTGATGATCGCCATCGGCCGCATGCATCACGCCCAAGCGCTGCTCGACCCGTTCAATCAGGGCATGGTGCTGGTCGCAGTGGCCTGTCTGATTGCTTTCGTCAGGGTCGAGTTGAGTCGCAAGGCACCGCTGCTGAATCTGCGTCTGTTCAACCTGCGCGGTTACCGTCTGAGCGTGATCGTTGCCGTCGTGCAGTCGGTCGGCATGTTCGAATGTCTGGTCCTGTTGCCGCTGCTGGTGCAGACGGTACTGGGCTACAACCCGATCTGGACCGGCCTGGGCCTGCTGTGTACCGCCGCGTTCGCCAGCCTGTTCGGGCAGTGGGGTGGCAAGGCGCTGGACCGGCATGGTCCGCGCACCGTAGTCGCCATCGGCCTGCTGCTGACCGGTGCTTCAACCCTGGCGCTGGGCATGCTCAAGGCGGATACGGCGATCGGCGTGGTGTTCATGCTGATGATGATTCGTGGCGCAGGCCTCGGGCTGTCCTACATGCCGGTGACGACGGCTGGGCTCAATGCCTTGCCCGAGCCGATGGTCACGCAGGGCGCTGCGATGAACAACATTTCCCGCCGTCTTGTGGCGTCGCTGGCAATTGTCATCGCCTCGCTGTGGCTGGAATTTCGCCTGAACACTGCGGGACCGGCCGCCACGCCTTCGGCCATCAATGAAGTCTTCATTGCCACCGGCCTGCTGATCCTGCTGGCACTGCCGTGTGCCTGGCGTTTCCCCCTTAACGACGAACGCACCGAGGCACAGCCCGGCGCGGTCGAACCCTGATAATTTTTCGTTCGAGGTATGAACATGGCTACCCCTTTACCGCTGAAACGCAACACCGTTTCACCCTCAACGGCCACCGGTGCCTGGCTGGCTGATATCAACCCCGAGCGCTACCAACAAGTACAGCGCCGGGTAATCGGTCAATTGCTGCAAACCTTGCTGTACGAGGCTGCACTGCCTTATCGGTGCGAGCCGCTGGACGATCATCGGCATCGTTTCACTGTCGCTGTCAGTGATGGTGTGGAGTACCACTGCGAAGGCCTGCTGAGTACCAGCTTCGAGCTGATACGCCTGGATCACGCCACCCTTGAACGCTTGGACAGCGCCGGGGAGCGTAGCGTGCCGGATTTGCATCTGGCGTTGAGCGAGCTACTCAGCCCGTTCAAAGACAGCCCGCACCTGGCACGCTTCATCCAGGAAATCGAGCAAACCCAACTCAAGGACCTGCAAGCGCGCAGTCAGGGTTATCAGCCCGCAAAACCCGCACATGAGCTGGACGTTGACGCTTTGGAACAGCACTTCATGGACGCCCACAGCTACCACCCGTGCTACAAGTCAAGGATCGGTTTTTCGTTGGCTGACAACCGTCACTACGGGCCCGAATTTGCTACGCCGTTCGGGGTGGTCTGGCTGGCAGTGGCGAAATCGAGCGCGTCGGTCGGTCATGCGCGCAACATGGATTTCCAGGCGTTTATCCGCCAGGAACTGGGCACACAGCGCTGGCAGGAAATGTCCCGGGACCTGGCCGCGCAGGGCAAATCCATTGACGATTATCAACTGATGCCAGTGCATCCGTGGCAATGGGACAATGTCACGGTGTCGACTTTCTACCCGGAACTGGCCAGCGGCGAGCTGATTTACCTGGGCACCTCGACCGACGTCTACAAGGCTCAGCAGTCGATTCGTACACTGGCCAATGCCAGCCAGCCCAAACGACCTTACGTCAAACTGGCGATGAGTATGACCAACACCTCCAGCACGCGCATTCTGGCGCGGCATACGGTGCTCAACGGTCCGATCATCACCGACTGGCTGCACCAGTTGATCGCCACCGACAGCACTGCGCGTGCGCTGAATTTTGTGATTCTCGGCGAAGTTGCCGGTGTCAGTTACGACTATCGCCACCTGCCGGAAGCGCGCTCGGCGCAGACCTACGGCACGCTGGGTGCAATATGGCGCGAAAGCCTGCATCAGTACCTCAAGGACGATGAGCAGGCGGTGCCGTTCAATGGCCTGAGCCATGTGGAAAACCGCTATGGCGATGGTGAGCAGGCACCGTTCATCGATGCGTGGATCCGCCAGTACGGCGTCAAGGAGTGGACCCGCCAATTGCTGCAGGTCACGGTGCCTCCGATCATCCATATGCTCTACGCCGAGGGCATCGGCATGGAGTCTCACGGTCAGAACATCGTGCTTATCGTCAAGCAGGGCTGGCCGCAGCGTATCGCCCTCAAGGACTTCCACGACGGTGTGCGTTACTCACCCGCACATCTTGGCCGCCCTGAACTGTGTCCGGAGCTGGTCCCGCTGCCCGACAGCCACGCGAAACTCAACCGTAACTCGTTCATCATTACCGATGACGTGAATGCGGTACGCGACTTCTCCTGCGACTGTTTCTTCTTCATCTGCCTGGCCGAAATGGCGATCTTCCTGCGCCAGCAATACCAGCTGGATGAGGCGCTGTTCTGGCAGATGGCCGCCGACGTCATTCTCGACTACCAGCGTGCGCACCCGCAGCATCGCGAGCGCTTCGAGCTGTTTGACGTCTTCGCACCATCCTATGAAGTGGAAGAACTGACCAAGCGCCGCCTGTTGGGTGACGGTGAGCGTCGCTTCCGCTCGGTGCCTAACCCGCTGCATACCTACAGGCCGCAATGATGCTGAGGACCAATACACTCAAGAGCAGACTTGGCAGCGGACAGCCTGTGTACGGGCTAATCAGTTCGATCCCGGCCCCGGCCGCCATCGAGTTGATCGCCGAGGCCGGTTTCGACTTCGTGATCATCGACATGGAACATGTGCTGATCAACCCGGAAACCGTGGAGAACATGATCCGTGTTGCAGAGAGCTACGCCCTCACGCCATTGGTGCGGGTCGCCGATCTAAACCCGAAAACCCTGCTGCGCCTGCTTGATGGCGGTGCGCAGGGCATCGTTTTGCCGATGATCGAGAGCCCCGAGCAACTGGCGGATGCCATTGCCGCCTGCAAGTACCACCCGCTGGGCCGCCGCAGCCTCAACGCCGGTCGTCCCGGCTCGTTCGGCAAGCACAGCCTGGCGCAGTACGTTGAAGCCGCCAATCAACAGATCATGGTAGTGGCGATGATCGAAAGCGCCGAAGGCGTGCGCCGCGCCGCCGAGATTGCCCGTGTGCCGGGGCTGGACATGATTCTGGAAGGGGCCGCAGACCTGTCGCAGTCACTCGGGATGCCCTGGCAGATCGATCAACCCGATGTACAACAAGCGTTGCTGGCCACCTGGCAAGCCACCAAGGCAGCAGGCGTAGCCTATTGCACCATTCCCCGTAAAGACGGCGACGCTGCCCGCTGGCAGGCTCGCGGCGTCAATGCCTTCGTCCTCGGCGATGAGCGTGGCATTGCCTTTCGCGCACTTCAGGCGCGTCTGGCCCAACATTCAGCAGAAGGAAAATAATCCGATGAACTTCACTTCACTCGCCGCTGACCTGGTCATGCAGGATCTGGTCGATTGCCTGCTGGCTGAAGATTTCTTTGGCCGCGAGCCATTGAGCCTGCAGGACACCGCTCACTGGCAAGCGCGCCACCCGCACGCCCCAAAACTTGAAGGGCAGAGCAGCACACAGCAAATCTGGGAACGGTGCTGCGATGACTCGGAGCAGCGCTTCATCAGCGCCGCGCTGCGCCCAGGCATTACTCAACAATGGGAGAAAGTGCCCGGCACGCCGGTGCTGGGCCGTCAGGCTGAGCGCTGGACACAGTTGTCCCCGGAAGAGTTCATGAAATGGGTATTCGCCGGTAAAACAACCCTGCTTCAGGACAGCGAGCGCCAGGACAATGAAAAGGGCATAGCGCTGTTTCTGGAGGTGTTGCGCATCAGTGTCTGGCAGACCGCGTTGTCGCTGGACCATAAAGTCGACGAGCACAACCTGATGGCACAGGATGGCGCTACGTTCTTCAGGACGATGGAACAGTGGGCTTCGCTACGTGATCGCCCATACCATCCACTGGCCAAAGCCAAGCAAGGCTTGAACGAGCAGGAATACCAACAGTATCAGGCTGAGTTTGCCCGGCCGGTGGCGCTGAACTGGGTCGCCGTCGACAAAACCTTGCTGCAATGCGGTGACGGAGTAGGGGATTTGAACGAGTCTTTCCCTGCTCGCCACCTGCTGCCAGAGAATCTGCAAGCTGTCCTTGAGCAGGAACTGCAACAGCGCGGCATTGCCGACAGTCACGTTGCGCTGCCGGTTCATCCTTGGCAATTCGAGCATGTTCTGCAGGTCCAACTGGGCGATGCCTTCACCAGGGGCGATTGTCAACGTCTGGCCTTCAACGAGGCCGCGGTATACGCCACCTCATCGCTGCGTTCGATGACACCGTGCCTCGACAGCCCCGATTACCTCAAATTGCCCATGGCGATCTATTCGCTCGGCGCGTCCCGCTACCTGCCAGCGGTGAAAATGATCAACGGCGGGCTGAGTGAAAAACTGTTGCGCCAGGTTGTCGACAAGGATGAAACCCTGAGTCGCTCGCTGCACCTGTGCGACGAACGCAAATGGTGGGCGTTCATGCCACCCCAAGCCACTCTGTTCGACGAAGGCCCCCGGCATCTTTCGGCCATGGTGCGAGGCTATCCGGCAGCTTTGCTCGACGATCCGGAATGTCGCCTGCTGCCGATGGCGGCGCTGGGTACACCGTTGCCAGGCAGCAATCGGCATTTCTTCGATGAGTGGATGGACTATCGCGACCTGCCGCGCAATCAGGCTTCGGTACTGACACTGTTCCGCGAGCTGAGCCACAGTTTCTTCGACATCAACCTGCGCATGTTCCGCCTGGGCATGCTCGGCGAGGTGCATGGCCAGAACGCAGTCATGGTCTGGAAAGCCGGTCAGGCACAAGGGCTGTTGTTGCGCGACCACGACTCGTTGCGTATTTTCGTGCCCTGGCTTGAGCGTAACGGCATGCGCGACCCGGAATATCGAATCAAGAAAGGCCATGCCAATACGCTTTATCATGACCGTCCTGAAGACCTGTTGTTCTGGCTGCAGACACTGGGCATTCAGGTAAACGTGCGGGCAATCATGGATACTCTGGCCCAGGTGTATGAGGTACCGTTAACAGCGCTGTGGACGGTATTGCGCGATGTTTTGGATAATCTCATTACAACCATCGAATTTGACGACGAGGCGCGTGCCATGATCAGGCATCAACTGTTCGAAGCCCCCAACTGGCCGCAAAAACTCCTGCTTACACCCATGATCGAGCGCGCAGGCGGACCGGGCAGCATGCCGTTCGGCAAGGGCGAGGTGGTCAACCCGTTCCACAGGTTGCGCCGTGCAACCTGACCAACATTTGCATCCTTCGCGGCGCACGGTATTGCGCCTGTCATTGGGGTTACTGGCGCTGCCCGGCATTGCCTGGGCAGAGCCATTGCGCGCAACGCCACCAAGAGTCGTCACCTTGTTTCAGGGGGCGTCCGACAGCGCCGTGGCCCTGGGCGTGACGCCGTGCGGCGTGGTGGATTCCTGGAGCGAAAAACCGATGTACCGCTACCTGCGCCCGGCGCTGGCGGTGGTACCGCATGTGGGCCTGGAAACCCAGCCTAGCCTTGAAGATATCGTGCTGCTCAAACCCGATCTTATCGTCGCATCACGCTTTCGCCATCAACGCATCGCGCCGTTGCTCGAGCAGATCAGCCCCGTGCTGATGCTGGAAGAGGTGTTCGAGTTCAAGCGCACGCTGGCGATGATGGGCGCTGCCATGCTGCGTCAACAGCAAGCCATGGACCTGCTTGACCAATGGCAACAGCGTGTGACGGCGTTACGCAGTCAGTTGCAGGAAAAATTCGCCGGGCGCTGGCCGATCACCGTATCGGTGCTCGACATTCGTGAAGATCATATCCGCAGCTATCTGCCCGCCAGCTTTGCAGGTTCGGTGCTGACCGAACTGGGCTTCGCCTGGACGCCCACTGCCCGCGAAGCAACGGGCGTTTCCCTTAAACTCAGCAGCAAAGAGAGTTTGCCTGTGGTCGATGCCGACCTGTTTTTCATTTTTCAGCGCGCGGACAGCAAAGCCGCGCAGCAAAACTACGACAAGCTGGTCCGACACCCGTTCTGGCAACAGTTGCGCGCAGCGCAGGATGGTCAGGTATGGCGCGTGGATGCCGTTGCCTGGAGCCTGTCCGGTGGCATTCTGGGTGCCAACCGCATGCTCGATGAAATCGCTCGCGTGGCCATGGCGGATAGTCCCTCATGACCGCTGCGGTAAAACTGGGTCTGGGACTGTTGGTGTTGATAGCGTGCATGGGATTGAGCCTGGCAACCGGAGCCACCTGGATATCGCCCTCTGCGATTGTCCGAAGTGTGTGGCAGCCCGATGCGCTTAGCGCTATCGAGCATGTGCTGCTCGATACGCGCCTGACGCGAACCCTGATGGCCGTCGCCGTGGGTTCCAGTCTGGCGGTTGCTGGCGCGCTGATGCAGGCACTTACGCGCAACCCGCTGGCCTCGCCCGGTCTGTTCGGCATCAATGCCGGGGCGACGTTTTCGATCATTGCCTGTTCGTCGTTGTTTGCGCTTTCGTTAATGAGCCAGTGGCTGTGGTGCGCGTTCATTGGCGCGGCGGTAGCAGGGACTATTGTCTGGATAATCGGCAACCGCGGGCAGGGCAGTCTCAACCCATTGCGAATTGTGTTGGCCGGCGCGGCGATTACCGCGCTGTTTACTGTGTTCAGTCAGGCGTTACTGGTAGTCAATCAGGACGGTCTGGACACCGTATTGTTCTGGCTGGCCGGTTCCTTGTCGGAACGCGATCTGGCCACCGCCGCGCCATTACTGATATGCGTGGTTGTGGCACTGGCCGGGTCACTGGTGCTGGCCGGGCAGGTCAACGTGCTCAATACCGGAGAAACCATCGCAACCGCATTGGGCCAGCGTACAGGCTTGATTCGCCTGCTGATGAGCATCGTGATCATTGTCCTGGCGGGCAGTGCTGTAGCGTTGGCCGGGAGCATTGGTTTCATCGGGCTGCTGGTGCCGCACATGGTACGCAAGACACTGTCCATCGATCATCGCTGGCTGC
Organism: Pseudomonas meliae; assembly: GCF_001400515.1. Classification (NCBI taxonomy): domain Bacteria; kingdom Pseudomonadati; phylum Pseudomonadota; class Gammaproteobacteria; order Pseudomonadales; family Pseudomonadaceae; genus Pseudomonas; species Pseudomonas meliae. Next base: position 22,196 of record NZ_LJQT01000247.1, read on the forward strand.
TGCCCGGCTGCGCGTTGCTGGGCGCAACGCTGTTGCTGCTGGCCGATACGCTGGCGCGGGTGGTGATCGTGCCTCAGGAAGTGCCGGTGGGCGTGATGACCGCACTGTTCGGCGCGCCGTTCTTTATTGCGCTGGTTCGCCGGGGGGCACGTTATGGATAGGCATCTGACCCTGCGCTACCGCGGTTTTTCCAGGCAGTTCAGCCTGACTGCATTGATACGTCTGTTGATCGGCGCAACGCTGACATTGCTGATCGCTCTGGGCTCGCTGGCTGTGGGCAAAATCAACCTGTCGCCCGCGACCCTTTTGAATGTTTTTACCGGTCAGGCGGATGCAAGTCTGGTTTTCATCGTCGAACAACTGCGCATGCCCCGACTGGTGTTGGCAGCACTCGTCGGCGCGGCGCTTGCGGTGTCCGGGCTGATCCTGCAAAGCATCATCCGCAATCCGCTGGCTTCGCCGGACCTGTTGGGTATCACCAGCGGTGCCAGTGCGGCGGCAGTGTTGTATCTGTCATTTTTCTCGGCTGCATTGGGGGCGCAATTCCTGCCTTTGGCGGCGATTTGCGGTGCAGGCCTTGCCGCACTGGTCATCTATCTGCTGGCGTGGAATCAGGGCGCTTCACCATTGCGCATGGTGTTGATCGGGGTAGGGGTGTCGGCCCTGCTGGCAGCGGTGACGACATTCGTTCTGGTGTTCAGCCCGCTGACCACTACCTTGTCGGCTTATGTCTGGCTGACCGGGAGCGTGTATGGTGCCAGTTGGCCGGAGCCTCGCGCCCTGGCGGGCTGGCTGGCGCTGACTTTGCCGCTGCTGGTGCTGCTCGCCCGACAGGTGCGCATGCAGCAGCTCGATGATGATCTGGCTCAGGGCATCGGTGTGCGTGTGCAATGGCTGCGCGCCGGGCTGCTGCTGGTGAGTGTTGCGCTTGCAGGTCTGGCGGTTGCGTGGGGCGGGGCCATTGCCTTTGTCGGCCTAATTGCACCACACATTGCCAAACGCCTGATGCCACCGGGGTTTACCGGACAGGCGCTGATGGCGGCGCTGATCGGTTCCAACCTGGTAATGCTCGCCGATCTGGCTGGCCGCACGCTGTTCCTGCCACTGGACCTGCCTGCAGGGATTTTTGTCGCGGTGCTGGGCACACCGTTTTTTCTCTATTTATTGATCAACCAGCGGCATTAAGGAATTACGGATGGCGTCAATCGCAACCCACGACCTGACCCTGAGTTACCAGCGGCAGGTGATCATCGACAGCCTTGATCTGCAGTTGCCCGCGGGCGAGGTGACCGTTCTGATCGGCAGTAACGGTTGCGGCAAAAGCACCTTGCTCAAATCCCTGGCGCGTCTGCTCAAGCCGCAGCAGGGCACTGTGGTGCTCAACGGTGGCGATATCCACCAGAAATCCACTGCTACGGTCGCGCGCGAACTGGCGATTCTGCCGCAAATGCCAAGCGCCCCGGAAGGCATCAGCGTACGTCAGCTGGTGGCACTGGGCCGTTATCCCTATCAGAACTGGATGCAGCAGTGGTCCGTTCAGGATGAAGCCATGGTCGAACGGGCGCTGGCGCAGACCGGTATGCAGGAACTGGCCGAGCGGCCCGTTGATGCGCTGTCAGGCGGCCAGCGTCAGCGCGCGTGGATCGCCATGACGCTGGCCCAGGATACCGACATCGTATTGCTGGATGAGCCGACGACCTTTCTCGACCTGGCTCATCAGATCGAAGTGCTGGACTTGTTACGCGACCTCAATCGCCAGGAAGGCAAGACCATCGTCATGGTCCTGCATGATCTGAACCTGGCTTGCCGTTATGCCGATCACATGGTCGCCGTCCACGAGCGCACAGCCTTTGCCCAGGGACGTCCGGCCGACATCCTCAGTGAAGCACTGGTCAAGCAGGTCTTCGGCCTTAATTGCCGGATCATCGCCGACCCGTTCTTTGGTACGCCGCTGTGCATTCCCTTTGGCCGGGAACTGCCGCAATGAGCCTGGCACAGGCTTTCAGCGAGCCTGAATGGGCGCTGCTGTCCGGGGCGCTGCGCCTCAAACACGCAGTTGACCGCGATACCCGCTCGTTGCCAGCCCGTGCATTGCTGGACGACGAGGTGTGCGAACAATTGCTTGCAGCATTGGGGCCGGTCATCGGCTCTCCGACGCAGGCGATCACCGCGTCGCTGCTGGCCAAGCGCTTTTCTTTCCTGAGCACCGGTGCCTGCCTTTACGCCATGTCGGTCTACGACAAGGGCTTGATCCTGTCGCTGGACAATAGCGTGATTGAATACGCACACGAGGAGGGCCTGTGGACCTCTTCAATGCCCTTGGACGACGTAACACCTGTGGGTTATGAGCCGGGCACTCGCGAGGCGTGGCGGGAGGTGATTGTCGGCACCTTGTTCCGCGACCTGTTGCAGCCTCTGTGGGAGACCTTCAACCGTATCACTGGCATTTCCCGGCGCATCCTTTGGGAAAACACCGCCGTACGTGTCTATTCGCTGTACGACAAACGTATGGAAAAGGTTGAAGACCCGGCGATTCGACAGCGCTATGAAGCAGATTTCGACTGGCTGCTGAATCAGGCCGAGCCGGCACTGTTCGGCCTGAACTACAACCCGCTGAAACACTTTCGCCGCCCACCGGTTTTGCTGGAAGCCGATGGCAAAAGCATCCGTTTTCGACGCACCTGTTGCTTCTATTACGACGCCAGCAACCCCGTCGAGTATTGCTCGACCTGCCCGTTATTGAGGCCAAAAAAATGTCGATGAACAAGCACATTGCACACCGTCAGCAACAACTCAGTGACGCCGTGATAGAGCAATACCGGGGCATTGCCGCCTCCACCATCGGCCACCTGACCGACAGCGGCTATCTGCCAGGGATCAGACCGCTGTTCGACGGCGCTCGTCTGGTCGGCAACGTGGTTACAGTCAAAGTGGAGATGCCCGACGGCAGCATCCTGCGCGATGCATTGCTTAACAGCCTGCCTGGCGACGTGCTGGTCATTGAGTGCGTCGGCGACGATCATTGCGCCTGCTGGGGCGAGCTGCGCACCCTGGCCGCGCTCATCAAAGGCCTGGCCGGCGTAGTCATATCAGGTGCGGTTACCGACGTCGCCGCCTTACGCGAACATCGTCTGCCGGTATTCAGCCGAGGTATCAGTGCGGTGACCACGCGAAGCCTGGGGGAACGTGGTGAACTCAATGGGCAGATTAATATCGGTGGGGTTGTTGTTAATCCGGGAGACATTGCCATTGGCGATGACGACGGAGTGTTTATCCTGAGTGCGCAGCAGGCGAGTGAGTTGTTGCCTGGGTTGCTGGCCAAGGAACAAGCGGACCATGACAAACGGGAGGAGTTTTTCCGACGACTGGACAGGGATGAAGCACCTGCTGCCGGTTAGCACATTAATCCAGCAGAGACGCATTCTTGAGTAGATCAAACAGCCCTTTAGGGAGGCGCTGCAA
>NZ_LJQT01000380.1:0-246 GCF_001400515.1 Pseudomonas meliae
CATGCGACGCGGAGCGCCGCACGATAGTTGCGATGATCGTTCCGCACGCTCCAGCGGGGGAGCGCCGTACGATAGTTACGATTATCGTTCCGCACGCTCCAGTGGGGGAGCGCCGCACGATAGTTGCGATGATCGTTCCGCACGCTCCAGCGGGGGAGCGCCGCACGATAGTTGCGGTTATCGTTCCGCACGCTCCAGTGGGGGAGCGCCGTACGATAGTTGCGATGATCGTTCCGCACGCTCCAG
>NZ_LJQT01000380.1:253-13889 GCF_001400515.1 Pseudomonas meliae
TTCTCGACGCTCTGCGTCGCCGTGTGCGTGCTTCAGCGCGGAATGCCGAGGGCACGCAAACGTCGATACAGGGTGCGTTCGCTCAGCCCCAGTTCTCTGGCCAGTTCGCTGCGCGAGCCGTTGAACACTCGCAGTGCATGGGCGAGTTTCTCCAGGCCGTCGTCCTGCTGGCGGTAAGTCACGCCACCCGCTTCTTCGCCCTGACCGCGCACTTCAGCGGGTAAATCCTGTACGCGAATAACGCCGTCATCGGTAAACAGGCGGGCACGCTCAAGTATGTTGCGCAGCTCGCGGATGTTGCCGGGGTAGCTGTACAGACTCAGCAGCTTCATGGCCTCGGCGTCGACACGCGGAGCAGCACCTGGCGCGATGCGTTGCAGCAGGCTGTCGATCAGCAACGGCAAGTCCTCGCTGCGTTCGCGCAGGGCGGGCAGACGGATCGGGAAGGCGCTGATGCGGTAAAACAAATCCTGGCGAAAACTGCCGTTGGTGACCATCTCCTTGAGCGGTTTGTGTGTGGCCACCACCAGCCGAAAATCCGAATGCACCGTTCGCAGACTGCCCACCGGGCGGAAGCTGCCTGATTCGATCAGCCGCAACAGCTTGACCTGCATGGCCAGCGGCACCTCGCCGATTTCATCAAGGAACAACGTGCCGCCATGAGCGGCTTCGGCCAGACCGGTCTTGCGCTGCAACGCGCCGGTGAACGCGCCCTTTTCATAGCCGAACAGCTCGCTCTCCAGCAGGGTTTCCGTAAGCCCGGTGCAATCGACCACCACCAGCGGCCCGGCGGACCTGGCGCTGCTGGCGTGCAGTGCGCGAGCAAACAATTCCTTGCCGGTACCCGACTCACCCTGCAGCAGCACCGGAATCTGCGCGGGTGCAGCGCGTTGCAAGGCACTCAGGACCTCTTTGAATGCTGCTGAACGACCGACCAGCCCATGCTGCTGCGGCTGAACCGACGCCACGGCCACCGAGCTCAGTCGCTCGACGTAGGCGATGACTTCACCCCCGTCATCGAGAATCGGCCGCAGCTCCACATCCACATGCTCAGGGCCGCGAGGTGTATGGTGAATATGCAGCAAACGCTCCGGAAGCCGCGTTTCGTGGGCCTTGCGCATCGGGCAATGTTCACCGGCCTGATCGCACGGCACCGCGAACTGATGCGACACCCGATAACACTTCTCGCCCACATGTGGCGTGCCTTCAACGCCGAACTGACGCTGATAGGCGGTGTTGGCCGCGATAATGTTGTAGTCGGTGTCCAGAACGATGGTCGGTCGCAGGTCATGTTCGAGGTATGACACCAGCGACTGCATGCGACTGCCGGGTAAATCAGTGGCGATGAGGGTCATGCTTGCTCCTGTGGATTGGCCGCAGCTTAACCCATCTCGCTGCCAGCTTATGCCACCGTCTGCCAAGCGACTGCCAGAATGTGGCAGTCAGCGCCTTGGCAACCATCACGCGGGTTTTCCGCAGAATCCCTCAACGCCTTGTATTTACTATGCTCAATGGGTTTTCCGGCCTTTGGCATGGTTATTGAGATGTCATAGCAACGACTGCCAACCGTCCGGCCTGACCAAACGGGCCTCGAGGCGATTTACAGCCATGGGAATTGCACATGATCATCGGTGAAAAACTTTATGTCGAAGCACTCTTCGACAGTCATACCTGGACCATCAGCTACCTGGTGATGGACCTGGACAGCAAGCAGTGCGCGCTGATCGACAGCGTGCTCGATTACGACCCCAAGTCGGGCCGCACCCGGACCGAGTCTGCCGACCGGATGATCGGCCGGGTACAGGCGCTGGGGGCTTCGGTACAGTGGATTTTCGAAACCCATGTGCATGCTGATCACCTCACGGCTGCGCCGTATCTGAAACAGCAGCTTGGCGGACAAATCGTCATCGGCAGCCATATCACCGCCGTGCAGGAAACCTTTGGCGCGCTGTTCAACGCGCCGTCTGACTTTGCCCGCAATGGCAGCCAGTTCGATGTGCTGTTGGAAGATAACGCCTCGTTCGCCCTTGGAACACTTCAGGTCAAGGCCATGCATACGCCCGGGCATACACTGGCGTGCATGAGTTACCTGGTGCAGGTCGACGACAAAACCATCGCGTTTGTGGGCGACACGTTGTTCATGCCCGATTACGGCACCGCGCGTTGCGACTTTCCCGGAGCCGATGCGCGCACACTGTACCGCTCCATTCACAAACTGCTGGCGTTGCCGCCTGACACCCTGCTGTTCATGTGCCACGACTACCTGCCCAACGGTCGTGAGCTGAAATACATGACCACCGCCGCCGAACAGCGCGCCAGCAACATCCATGTTCATGACGGCGTAGATGAAGATGCGTTCGTCAGCATGCGTGAAGCCCGTGACGTGACGCTGGATATGCCTGTGCTGATGCTGCCTTCGGTGCAGGTCAACATGCGCTGCGGGCACTTTCCTGAGCCGGAAGACAACGGCGTCGTCTACCTGAAGATCCCGCTCAATGCCTTTTGACTGCTGCCCGCCTTGGGAAACCCTGTGATGAATGCTTCGATAACTACCTGTCAGATCCTGATCGTTGGTGGTGGTGCTGCTGGTATCGCCACCGCCGCAAGCCTGCTCGCCCGTGATGCTGCCCTGCAGATCACCCTGGTCGACCCTGCCGATACCCACTATTACCAGCCGGGCTGGACCATGGTCGGCGCGGGCATTTTCACGCCGCAGTCGACGGCACGCAGCATGGCGTCGCTGATCCCCACGGGCGTGCAGTGGATCAAGGCCGCGGTGGCGACGTTCGAACCGCAGCACAATACCCTGACGCTCGCCGACGGGCGCACGCTTGGCTATCAGCAACTGGTGGTCTGCCCCGGCCTGAAGCTGGACTGGGCGGCCATCGACGGGTTGGTCGAGACGCTGGGTGCCAACGGCGTGACCTCCAACTATCGCTATGACCTGGCACCCTACACCTGGAAGCTGGTGCAGGGCTTGAAGCAAGGGCGCGCGCTGTTTACTCAGCCGCCCATGCCGATCAAATGCGCCGGAGCGCCACAGAAGGCCATGTACCTGTCTTGTGACCACTGGCTGAAAACCGGCCGTCTGGCGCAGATCAATACGCAGTTCTTCAACGCCGGTGGCGTGCTGTTCGGTGTGGCGGACTATGTACCGGCGCTGATGAAGTACATCGAGCGTTACGCCATCGACCTCAAGTTCAGCCATCGGCTGGTTGCAGTCGACGGGCCGGGCAAGCGTGCTACGTTTGTTTGCCCGCAGGCCGATGGCAGCAGCGAAACCGTCGAGCACAGCTTTGAAATGCTGCACGTGGTGCCCCCGCAGATTGCCCCCGACTTCATTCGCAGCAGCCCGCTGGCCGATCCCGCAGGCTGGGTGGACGTGGACCCTGCCACGCTCCGGCACCGACAGTTCGCCAATGTTCATGCTCTCGGCGATGCCACCAATACCAGCAACGCCAAAACCGCCGCAGCCGCCCGCAAGCAGGCACCGGTGGTGGCCAATAATGTGCTGGTCGCGCTGGGTCGTCTGAGTGAGTCTGCCGCCTATGACGGTTATGGCTCGTGCCCGCTGACCGTCGAGAAAGGCCGGATCGTACTGGCTGAATTCACCTATGGCGGCAAGGTTGCGCCGAGCTTCCCGCGCTGGCTGCTGGATGGCCGTCAACCGACCCGGCTGGCCTGGTGGCTGAAAGAACGCGTGCTGCCCGTACTTTACTGGCATGGCATGCTCAAGGGACGTGAATGGCTGGCCAAACCGGAAAAGGCTGACGCCAGGCATGGATGAGCATCAACTGCTGGGCGTTGGCCTGGGGGCGATCATTGGCGTGGTACTGGCGCTGACAGGCGCGGGCGGTGGCATTCTCGCGGTCCCGCTGCTGGTTTTTGGTCTTGGCCTGTCGATTGTCGAAGCGGCACCTGTCGGCCTGCTGGCCGTCGGGCTGGCGGCGGGAATCGGCGCGGTGCTGGGGCTGCGTCAGGGTATCGTTCGCTATCGCGCTGCCGGGTACATCGCGTCCATCGGTGTGCTGATGGCACCTCTTGGCCTGTGGCTCGCCCATCGGCTGCCCAATACACCGCTGGCATTGGTCTTTTCGGTCGTGCTGCTGTACGCCTGCACGCGCATGTTCATCAGGGCCAGCCGCGAATTGCGCCACGGCCAACCGCCGCCGCGCGCAGAAATGCTGCCCTGCGTGCTCAACCCGCTGCAAGGCCGTTTGCGCTGGACCATGCCGTGCCTGCGCGCTTTGACGCTGACGGGCGTGGGTTCAGGTTTATTGTCAGGGCTATTAGGTGTGGGCGGCGGTTTCGTGATCATTCCGGCGCTGACCCGCTACAGCGATCTGGGCATGAAAAGCGTTGTGGCGACATCACTGGCGGTGATCGCGCTGGTCTCGACGGGCAGCGTCATCACCGCCTCCTTGAGCGGCGTGATGCACTGGACGGTGGGTGCGCCTTTTGCTCTGGGCGCAGTCATCGGCTTGATAGTCGGCAGGCAAGTCGCCCGCTACCTCGCCGGCCCACGCTTGCAACAGCTGTTCGCCGTATGCGGCATTGTTGCCGCATTCATGCTCGCGTTGTCAGTGCGCTAACCGCCCGAGGACGCAGAGCGTCCAGAAAGGCATTCCCACGCGAGCATGGGAACGATGAAATCTCGAGATCACTATCGTGCCAATGCTCCGCGTTGGCATGCAGTTCGTGACGCTCCGCGTCACATGCTCGTGCTGACGCCGCGCACTCAAGATCGGACGCAGAGCGTCCAGGAAGGCATTCCCACGCGGAGCATGGGAACGATGAAAATCCCGAGATCACTATCGTGCCAATGCGGGAACGATAGTCGGGGGGGTGGGCTTAAAGCTTCTGCCAGACCTTCGGTTTGAAGAACAGTGTCTCGCCCTTTGCCAGGCCTACCAGGCTGTCGTGGTCTTTCACCACTTCGGCCTCGATCAGTTCGCTCTGCCCTTCCACTTTCAGCGTGACCCGCGTTGTCGCGCCCAGCGGGCGGATGTCGCGGACTTCAGCGGCGTGGTGGTCTTCGATTTCCTGACGCGACAACGACACCTCATGCGGACGGAACAACAGGTGTCCTTCCTCGCCCAGGCTCAGGCGGTTGGAGTCACCCAGGAAGTGGTAGACGAAGTCGTTGGACGGATTCTCGTAGACCTCGCCCGGCGAGCCGATCTGTTCGATCACACCCTTGTTCATCACCACGATGCGATCAGCCACTTCCATGGCCTCTTCCTGATCGTGGGTCACGAACACCGAGGTCAGGTTGATGTCTTCGTGCAGGCGCGCCAGCCAGCGACGCAGTTCCTTGCGCACCTTGGCGTCCAGTGCGCCGAATGGCTCGTCCAGCAGCAACACTTTGGGCTCGACCGCCAAGGCTCGGGCCAAGGCGATACGCTGACGCTGACCACCGGACAACTGCTCCGGATAACGATCGGCCAGCCAGTCCAGTTGCACCATGTTCAGCAGTTCGTGGACCTTTTCCGCGATGCGCGTTTCATTCGGACGCTCACGCTTGGGCTTCATGCGCAGGCCGAACGCGACGTTGTCGAACACCGTCATGTGGCGGAACAGCGCGTAATGCTGGAACACAAAGCCGACGTTGCGATCACGCACGTCATGGCCGGACACATCTTCGCCATGGAATACGATACTGCCGTCATCCGGGGTTTCCAGGCCGGCAATAATGCGCAACAGGGTGGTCTTGCCGCAGCCTGACGGGCCGAGCAAAGCCACCAGCTCGCCACTCTGGATATCCAGACTGATGTTGTTCAGGGCCTTGAAAGCGTTGAAATTCTTGCTGACGTTACGGACTTCGATCGACATGATTATTCCTCCGCCGCGTTATGGCGCAGACGGTTAATGCGGGATTCGCTCCACTGCTTGAGCAGCAGGATGAACAGCGCCAGGATCAGCAACAGGCTCGCCACGGCAAAGGCTGCAACGTGGTTGTACTCGTTGTAGAGAATTTCGACGTGCAGCGGCAGGGTGTTGGTGACGCCGCGAATGTGCCCGGAAACCACCGACACCGCGCCAAACTCACCCATCGCCCGCGCAGTACACAGCACTACGCCGTAGATCAGGCCCCATTTGATGTTCGGCACCGTGACGTGCCAGAACATCTGCCAGCCGTTGGCACCCAGCAGCCGCGCCGCCTCTTCTTCCTGAGTACCCTGCTCCTGCATCAGCGGGATCAGTTCGCGCGCAACGAACGGCACAGTGACGAAAATGGTCGCCAGCACGATGCCCGGCAGGGCAAAGACGATCTGGATATCGTGGTCCTGTAACCACGGCCCGAACAGGCCCTGCGCACCGAACATCAATACGTAGACAAGACCGGCAATGACCGGCGATACCGAGAACGGCAAATCGATCAGCGTGACCAGAATGCTCTTGCCGCGGAACGAATATTTGCTCACGCACCATGCGGCGCTGACGCCGAATACCAGATTGAGCGGCACCGAGATCAGTACGGCAATGACCGTCAGCTTCAGCGCTGACAAGGCATCCGGTTCAAGGATTGCGGTAAAGAACGCGCCCAGACCGTTTTTCAGCCCCTGAGACACCACGATGAACAGCGGCAGGCCCAGAAACAGAAAAAACACCAGCCAGCACAGGCCGATCAGAATACGTCGCGACACCGCGCTGCCACGACGGGCAGCGTTGGCAGAGGCGGCGGCTGAAACAGATGAATAAGACATGTTCTGCGCCTCCTCAGGATGGGGTTTCAATACGCCGCTGCAGCAGGTTGATCAGCAGCAGCAGAATGAAGGAAACCACCAGCATCATCACGCCGATAGCGGTCGCGCCGGTGTAGTCGTACTGGTCGAGTTTGACCATGATCAGCAGCGGCAGGATCTCGGTTTTCATCGGCATGTTGCCGGCGATGAAAATCACCGAACCGTACTCGCCCACGCCTCTGGCAAACGCCAGAGCGAAGCCGGTCAGCCAGGCAGGCAGCAAGGCCGGAACGAGGATGTGGCGAAACACCTGCAGCGGACGCGCGCCCAGGCAAGCGGCGGCTTCTTCGACTTCCTTGGGGATGTCGGCCAGCACAGGCTGCACGGTGCGCACCACGAATGGCAGGGTGACGAACGTCAGCGCCAGGGTAATACCCAGCGGCGTGTAGGCGATCTTGAAGCCCAGGTCGGCGGCGAACTGCCCGACCCAGCCATTGGGCGCGTACAGCGCCGTCAGGGCGATACCGGCCACAGCAGTCGGCAGGGCGAACGGCAGATCGATCATTGCATCGATGATCTTGCGACCGGGGAAGGTGTAACGCACCAGCACCCAGGCCAGCAGCGTGCCGATCACGCCATTGATGAGGGCCGCGTAGAACGCGGTGCCGAAACTCAGCTTGAGTGCCGCGATCACGCGTGGTGCCGTGATGATGGTCCAGAACTGATCCCAGGTCAGCTGCGCGGCATGCACGAACATGGCGGCCAGCGGTATTAGCACAATCAGACTGAGGTACACCAAGGTGTAGCCCAGCGTCAGCCCGAAGCCGGGTATGACGGGGGAGATACGACGCGACATAAAAGTCCCTGGTTTCACTTGCACGAAGCCCGGAGGTTAATCCGGGCTGTTTGGCCAAGCCTGCGATGCCGCTCGGGCGGCATCCTCATTTCGGCTTATTGCGCCTGATAAATCTGGTCGAAAACGCCGCCGTCATTGAAAAACTTCGGCTGCGCAGTTTTCCAGCCGCCAAAGTCTTTGTCGATAGTCACCAGATCAAGTTTCGGGAATTGCTTCTCGTACTTGGCGGCTACTTCGGCATCACGTGGACGATAGAAGTTTTTCGCAGCAATTTCCTGACCTTCCTTGCTGTACAGGTGCTTCAGGTATTCAGTCGCGATTTCAGTGTTGCCTTTCTTCTCGGCGTTCTTGTCGACTACGGCTACCGGAGGTTCGGCGAGAATCGACAGCGACGGCACGACGATGTCGAACTTGTCTTTGCCACCGTCTTCTTTCAGCGCCAGGAATGCTTCGTTTTCCCACGCCAGCAGCACGTCACCCTGACCGTTGTTGACGAAGGTGATGGTCGAACCACGCGCACCGGTGTCCAGAATCGGCACGTGCTTGAACAGCGTCTGCACATATTCCTTGGCCTTGGCTTCGTCACCGCCGCCCGCCTTCAAGCCGTAGGCCCAGGCCGCCAGGAAGTTCCAGCGTGCACCACCTGAGGTTTTCGGGTTCGGCGTGATCACCGAGACGTCTTTCTTGATCAGGTCGCCCCAGTCCTTGATGCCTTTGGGGTTGCCCTTGCGCACCAGAAACACGATGGTCGAGGTGTAAGGCGTGCTCGCATCCGGCAGACGGGTCTGCCAGTTTTCGGGCAGGGTCTTGCCCAGCTTGGCGATTTCGTCGATGTCACCGGCCAGTGCCAGGGTCACCACGTCTGCACGCAGACCGTCGATCACGCCACGGGCCTGCTTGCCCGAACCACCGTGGGACTGCTTGATCTCGACCTTGTCGTCTGGATGGGATTTTTTCCAGAAGTTGACGAATTCTGCGTTGTAATCCTGATACAGCTCGCGGGTCGGATCGTAAGACACGTTGAGCAGTTCGTAATCCTTGGCAACAGCCGAACCTGCGAAAACAGCACTGGCGAGAGCGGCCAGAGCAAAGCGGCGAATGGACATAGATGAAGCTCCTGGAAATGCGGTGTGTTGGCTTTTTTAATTTCTTCTTGGCACGTCAGAACGGCATCCGCACGGGCGCGCTGCTTTTTTCGGGGGAGGTATCAGGAGTCAGGATGAAGCCCTCCGGTTGACCAGTCGGGTAATGCCGCTTCAGCTCTGCTTGGCGGCGGGGTTCTGCAAACGAAACTTTTCCTTGCGCTCGATCTGCACCACTTGCGCGTTATGCACAGTGATTTCGACGGCGCCAAAACGCAGGTCACGCAACGCACTCTGAATCTCACGCAGAATTGCTGCTTCGTCCTGACCGTCAACACTACGTAGAGATGCGCTCATTGTCTTATTCCTTGAAAGATGAGAAGCCGGCCGTCGCGACTGGGGGCGATGGCGTATGGCGGTGAGGCAATAATAGTGAGGTGCGGATATTCTTAAAAAGACTATTTAAGAATGCAGATATAACCAAAAGAAATTTAGCGGTTAGAGATTTCGCCAGGATGCGTTGCACACCCTGGCAAGCCTTGCTCTGGCGGCTTCAGCCGGGCTGCTTGAAGACCGGTGCATGCGTCCAGTCGATCGCCTGCGCGACCATTGGCCGGGCAAACCAGTAGCCCTGGCCCAACTGGCAACCGTTGCCCAGCAGGAACGCAGCCTGATTCGCATGCTCGATGCCTTCAGCCAGCACCCGCATGCCCAGGCTTCCCGCCAGCGCGATGACCGCTCTGACAATCGCGATGTCGTCATCGTCGCCCGGCAGTCCGGCCACAAAACCCTGGTCGATCTTCAGCTTCTGAACCGGCATGCGCTTGAGCCGCAGCAGCGAAGAATAACCCGTACCGAAGTCATCGATGGCGAGGCTCAGGCCCAGTTCGCGCAGGCGATGCAATTGTTCGATGGCCTGTTCGGGGTCTTCCATGACCGCGCTTTCAGTCACTTCCAGCTCCAGAAAGGCAGGCTCAAGCCCGGTCTCATGCAGTGCCTGTGCTACCCGACGGTCGAGGTCGCCATGATTGAACAGGCGGCTGGAGACGTTTACCGCGACGAACTCGACCGGCACGCCTTCCGCCAGCCAAGCCTTCATCTGCAGACAGGCGGTTTTCAAGACCCAGGCATCGATATCGGCGATCAGCCCGCTTTGCTCGGCAATCGGAATGAATTCTCCCGGCGAAACCATCCCGCGCTCGGGGTGCTGCCAGCGCACCAGCGCCTCGACACCGCGAATACGGCGGGTGACAAGGTCATGAACCGGCTGATAGAAGACCCGCAGTTGTTCCAGTTCGACGGCCTGACGCAGCTCGTAGGCCAGTTGCACGCGCTGCTGGGCGTGGGCGGTCAGTTCCTCGGTGTACAGCGCATAACACTCACGACCGTCGCCCTTGGCCTTGAACAGCGCCGAGTCTGCATTGCGCAACAGTTGCTCGGCGGTCAGCGCATCGCCGGGGAACAGGCTGATGCCAATGCTGGCAGTGACAAACAACTGATGCGCGGCAATCGCGAAAGGTGCCTTGAGCGCATCGATTACCTGCTGTGCCAGCGCGGCAGCCTGAACCATCTGCGAGCAATTCTTGATCAACAGGGCGAACTCGTCGCCACCCGGACGCGCCAGGGTCATTTCGTTGCCGGATATGCTCTTGAGCCGCTCGGCGACGGCCCTGAGCACATCGTCGCCCACGTTGTGGCCCAGGCTGTCATTGATGTTCTTGAAGTGGTCCAGGTCGATCAGCAACAGTGCGCAGCCGCGTTTGCTGGCGCGCGCCGAAGTCAGCGCCTGGCTGATGCGATCAGTCAGCAGCAGGCGATTGGGCAAATCGGTCAGCCCATCGAAGTGAATCAACTGGGCCAGCTCCTGCTCGGAGCGCTTGATGGCCGTGATGTCGGAGAACACCGCTACAAAGTGCCTGGGTTGACCGTCGTCGCCCATAACACTGCGAATGGTCTGCCATTGCGGGTAGATCTCGCCGCTTTTGCGCCGATTCCAGATCTCGCCGCTCCACTGGCCCTCGCTGATGATCGAGTGATACATCTGTTTGTAGAACTCCGGGCCGTGTCGGCCGGACTTGAACTTGCTGGGGTTGAGGCCCAGTACTTCTTCGGCCTGATAACCAGTGATATCGACGAAAGCGCGGTTGACGTGAACGATGTGGCCCTGCGCATCGCTGACCAGCACCCCTTCGCGAGTGCTGTCGAACACCGCTTCGGCCAGCCGCAGCCGGTCGTAATCGGCTTGCTGGCGCTGAAAAAGCGCATCGCCGCCGATCAGGCTTCTCAATCTGTCACGTGCGATGAAGATCATGACCGCGCTGAGCAACACCCAGCTGTAACCGGCCATCAGTTGCCAGAACGCCAATCGAGCAGGTTCTTTTATGAAAAAGGGCAGCAACAGGTCGCACGTCACAAACCACAAAATGGACAGCAGCCCATACAGGACGGCCGTTCGCAGCGCGCCAAGGGAGTAATCTGACATCGGAAACGAAGAACCTCAGATAAAGCCGGAATTATAAAGCAAGAAACATCCTGCGACTCTTATCTGAAAGGGTGACTGGTTTTCTGTGGGATGTCAGTGATAATGCACGCGTAACTTTTTTCTTCATGAGTATCTTTACGAGGGCCAAACAGCCTATGTGGTACAACGGTTTGCTCGACCTTTCCGTCTGGCAGGTAATAGCAGTCACGCTGGCGATGACCCATGTGACTATTGTCGGCGTCACGGTCTATCTGCACCGCTACTCAGCCCACCGCTCGCTTGAGCTCAATGCGGGGCTGAAACACTTCTTCCGTTTCTGGCTGTGGCTGACCACTGCCCAGAACACCCGCGAGTGGACAGCCATTCACCGCAAACACCACGCAAAATGCGAAACCGTCGACGACCCGCACAGCCCGGTCGTCAAAGGCCTGTCCACCGTGCTGCGCAAAGGCGCCGAGCTGTACCGCGAAGAAGCTCAGAACCAGGACACCCTGCGTATCTACGGCAAGAACTGCCCGGAAGACTGGATCGAGCGCAACCTGTATTCGCGCTACAAGCTGCTGGGTATCGCCCTGATGGCAGTCATCGACGTGGCACTGTTCGGTGCCCTCGGTATCACCGTGTGGGCCGTCCAGATGATGTGGATTCCCTTCTGGGCTGCTGGCGTGGTCAACGGTCTGGGCCATGCCGTCGGCTATCGCAACTTCGAATGCCGTGACGCGGCCACCAATCTGGTGCCGTGGGGCATCGTGATCGGCGGTGAAGAGCTGCACAACAACCACCACACCTATCCCAACTCGGCCAAGCTGTCGGTCAAGCCCTGGGAATTCGACATGGGCTGGGCGTGGATCAAACTGTTCAGTTTCCTGGGGCTGGCCAAAGTCCAGCGGGTCGCGCCCATCGCCCATCGGGTCGAAGGCAAGGGCCACATGGACATGGACACCGCCATGGCGATCCTCAACAACCGTTTCCAGATCATGGCGCAGTATCGCAAGCTGGTCATTGCGCCGCTGGTTGCCCAGGAACTGGCCAAGGCCGACGAATCGGTGCGTCATCAGTTCAGTCGCGCCAAACGGCTGCTGTCACGTGAGACCAGTCTGCTCGATGACAAGCATCATTTGCGCATCCAGACCATGCTGGAACACAGCCATGCGCTGAAAGTGATCTACGAAAAGCGTCTGGCGTTGCAGCAGATCTGGGTCAAGACCAGCAGCAATGGCCATGACATGCTTTCAGCCATCAAAGAGTGGATTCACGAGGCCGAAGCCAGTGGTATTCACTCGCTGCGTGAGTTCGCCGACCAGCTGAAAACCTACTCGCTACGCCCCGCCCACGCCTGATACCGTTGATCGGCGCGCCTCCCGCAGGTGCGCCGGTCCCGGAACTTATCCCCTGCCAATCTATCTCATCAACTTTCCCGCCAAACGGGATAGGGCACGGCACTGGCCGTAACGCTTGAGATGGATCTTATGGAAAAGCAGCCTCCGACCTCCCTACCCGGCACGCCGATCACTGATATGCCCGCAGCCGCAGAAACCCTGTTAGCCCTGATGCACGCCCAGGCAGAAGTTGCCCGCCTGAGCGAGCGTGAACAACTGTTCAGCTCATTGTTGGTGAGCGTGAATGCTGTTCTGTGGGCGTTTGACTGGGAAACCCAGCACATGATTTACGTCAGCCCGGCGTACGAGCGTATCTTCGGCCGCTCGGCGGGCTTGCTGCTGGCCGATTACAGCGAGTGGCGCGACAGTATCTACCCGGATGACTTGAACTACGCCGAGCGCAGCCTCAACGAGGTGATCGAGAAGGGCTCCATCGAGGACCGCGAGTACCGAATCATCCGTGCGGACGGTGAAGTACGCTGGCTTAGCGACAAATGCTTCGTCAGCCATCGCGCCGACGCCAGCCAGCGTCTGATCGTGGTGGGCATCGCCGAAGACATCACCGACAAGAAACACCTCGAGGATGAGCTGCAACGCCTGGCAACCACTGACGTACTGACCCAGAGCAGCAACCGTCGGCACTTTTTCGAATGCGCCCAGCGCGAGTTCGAACTGGCTCGCCTCAACGGCACGCCGCTGGCCTTTCTGCTGCTGGATATCGATGACTTCAAGCTGGTCAACGACACCTACGGCCATCAGGAAGGCGATACCGTGCTGCAACGCATCGCTGAAAGTGGCCGCTCGGCACTGAGACGTGGTGATTTGTTCGGGCGCATCGGTGGCGAAGAGTTCGCCGCGGTATTCCCAGGCTGCGCGCCGGATATGGCCATGCAGATCGCCGAGCGCCTGCAACGCGAGATCCAGCGCCAGAACTTCCAGTCAGGCGGCACCACCTTCAGCATCACCGCCAGCCAGGGCCTGACTAATCTGGGCCCGGAAGACTCAAGCCTGGAAACCCTCTACGGCCGCGCCGACGCTGCCATGTATCAGGCCAAGCGCCAGGGCAAGAATCAGATCGTGCTGGTCTGACATGCCTTCTCGACTGTAGAAAGCACGACTGGCCCCTTCGCGAGCAAGGCGGATCGCCGCCC
>NZ_LJQT01000257.1:0-31419 GCF_001400515.1 Pseudomonas meliae
TTGTTCAGCGTCTCCCTAACAGATAACGCTCAAAACAGGATTACGCCAGGAAGCCATATTTCAAGGAAGAACAGAAAAAGAAAAACGTTAATAAAAGCGTCATCTTAAGTTTCCCTCCCCGTTATATGAATACTGCAATCCACTAAGTTATAGCTGGCCTGGCGACTTATTCTCCTGTTTCGCAGGGCGCAGCCACTTGTCGCACGGAGCCTACAGAGACATTCGATGAATATTCGCTCAGACAGGTCCTATGACCCCCTCATGGCCGCCAGGGAAAAGCCTGTAATGGCCGATAGAACCACGCGTCCCGTGGGCGCTGGCGCTACTGAAGCGAATCCGGATACGCAGGCGAAGCTCGACACCTACACCGCCTCTGACAGCCGCTCCGCCGAGGCACCGGAAGCTTTTCCGGTCTACACGAGAACCATGCACAGTCGAAATGCTCGGTCACTGGAGAGCGAAGCATCCCCGTCGGATAGGGCATTGCTTGCCAGTCAACAGACGCTTGCCACTCAGGGCGATACCAAGGCTCTGCGCGACGAAGTGGCCGCTGTCAAAGACAACGCAACCCCTTCCGCGCCAGAAACGAAAGTCACAGACAAAGACAAGGTCGCCTCTGCAGAGCCTGTCAAAATCGCCGAGGAAGTCTCGCGCGGGGGAGCCAACGCCAATCCTGATGACATCGCCACACCTGCTGCTGCCACGAAGATGATTCAGGACCTGAAAACGATTGGAGGCGGGACCTTACGCTTCCAGATGACGCATGATCAGATCAAGGACGCCAGGCAGATGGATAAGCTCAGGGCATTGCTTAGCGAAGGAGACAAACAGGGTGTGAAAGTTCAGTTCACCTTTCGCGACAATGCGAACCAGGGTGGCGGAAACGTGCTGACCGGAGAAAAGTTGAAGCAGGCCTCGGCCGACATCAGTAATGTGGTCAAAAAGTTTGGCAGTCGTACCAGTTTCGTACTGGACACTTTCAATCAGGGCGGCAAAAGCGCCAGTCAGGACTGGGCTGACATGCAAACCACATTAATAAAAGCCGCGCGCAATTCCGGCTATAAAGGAACTATTGTTGTCGAGGACAGCAACTGGGGAGGTGGCCTGACTGCTGGCCCGCAAAGCGGCCTGGTCAAGTTTGCCGATCAATTAAAGGCCGCCAATGGCGAAGGCAACCCTGCCCTGATTGGCAGTTTTCATGTGTACGCCAGGGAAAGCGAAGCCTCTTCCCGGCTCGGAAAACAGATCAAGGCACTGCGAGAGGCTGGTTATAAATTCCAGATTGGCGAAGTGGGTAACGCCAAATTTCTGGTAGGAAACACGTTCCAGCAAAAGGACGAAGCCACCAAAGCCTTGCAGGATAATATGACCGCTCTCAAAGCAGCCGGAGCGGACATTCTACCTGGCAAGGACCAGTTCCAGGATGGCAAACTTCGCCGCCGTGCCGGCTTTTCAAAGTCAGATCAGTTCTTATGATTCAATACGGCGCGTGATCAGGGTCCGGTATCCATCACACACGCTGCTGAACCTGACCCTCAAAGGGTCAGGCTTTGCATCTCAGGTACTTGCACCATCACAACGTATAAGCAATCCCCACCTGCACCGTCCGCGGCGCCCCCGGATACGCATAGACGTTGCCAAACGCACCTTCCTCATACTCGGTATCGAAGACGTTCTTCAGGTCCAGGTTGAGCTTCACGTGCTGGTTGACCTTGTAGTAGGCCAGCAGGTCGAACACGGTGTAGCTGTCCATCGAAAAGGCGACATTGGCGGTGCGCCCGGCGCGCTGGTCGACATAACGACCGCCGCCGCCCAGACCCAGGCCGCGCAAGGTCCCCTCCTGAAACTCGTAGACGTTGAGCAGGCTGAAGGTCTGCTCAGGGATGTTCATCAACCGTGTGCCGGAGCGCAGCGTGTTGTCCTTGGTCACTTCGGCGTCGACGTAAGCGTAGCTGCCCATCATCCGCCACTCGGGCGTCAGGTTGCCGACCACGTTGAGATCCAGGCCACGGCTGCGCACTTCGCCTGCCGCTACACTGAATGTGGAATCAACCGGGTCGGTGGTCAGCACGTTACGCTTCTCGATCTGGTAGATCGCCGCATCAACACTCAACTGGCCTTCCAGCGCTTCCCACTTGGTGCCGATTTCGTAAGACTTGCCCTCTTCCGGCTTGAAGCCGCCACCCAGCCGGCTCGCGCCGCTGTTGGGTTTGAATGAACGTGCGGTATTGGCGTAGACAGCGATGGTGTCGGTCAGGTCGTAGCTCAGGCCAACACGCGGTGTGACGGCATTATCGCTGGCGGTCCAACTGCTGGTGCCGGGCAGGAAGGAATCGTAATCATGTTCAAAACGTTCCAGACGCACGCCGCCCAATAGCTTCAGACGCTCGGTCAACGCCACCTGGTCCTGCACGAAGGCAGCCCAGGTCTTGAGGTTTTCCTTGTCGTGGGTCGTGGTCCGGGTAAGTGCTGGCCGGGCCTGACCATAGACAGGGTTGAAGATGTCTATCGGGTAGGCACCGACGGCGCCGCTGGAACGCTGGATGATCGACTTGTAGTCATAATCCTCATACTCGACCCCGGTCAGCAGCGTGTGGTCGAAACCACCGACGGAAAAGTGCCCGGTCAGGTTCAACTGCACATCGCGATCTGTCCATTCCAGCTTGCGATAGTTGAAGTTGCGCCCGAGGGTGCGACCATCTGCCGCCAGGCCGTTGGCCTCGATGGCATTGCCTTGCAGGGAACCGTCGAGAAGCTGGACGCCGCCACCCAACTTCCAGTCGGCATTGAGGTCATGGTCGAAGCGCAACTGAGCCATGTTGTTGTCGTTATGCAGCTTGCCCACGCTCTTCTCACCGAAGAACGTATCGCGCGAGGCGGTACTCGCCTGGTTGGCATAACGCGTCAGGCCACGATCCAGCGGTGCATTGTTGCGCATGAAGTCGCCTTCGAAGGTAATGCGCGTGACGTCGTTGACCTCCCAGCTCAAAACCGGAGCCACGCCATAGCGTTCGGTCTCGACGTGATCACGAAAGGTATCGCCGCCTTCGCCCACGACGTTGAGGCGATAGGCGAAACGCCCTTCGTCATCCAGCGGACCGGACGCGTCCAGCGTGCCGCGCTTCATGCCCTGATCATTGAGCTGGCTGCCCAGCGTGACCTTGCGCTCAGCCAGTGGCTGCTTGGAGACCACGTTGAAGGTGCCGCCCGGATCGCCCCGGCCGTACAGCGTGGTGGCCGGACCGCGCAACACTTCAAGGCGCTCGATGGTGTTGGCATCCGGCATGTTCGGATAGCCGCGATTGATCGGGAAGCCGTTGCGATAGAACTCGCCGGCGGTAAAACCGCGCACCGTGAATGTAGTCAGCCCTTGACCGCCGAAGTTGTTGGCCCGCCCGACGCCACCCGCGTAGTCCAGAGCGTCCTGCAATCGTGTGGAACCGATGTCTTCTACCGCGTCGCGGGTCACAACGCTGACGGACTGTGGCGTTTCATGCAGCGAGGTATCGGTGCGCGTGGCGCTGGCGGAGCGTGTGGCCCGATAGCCTTCGACCGGCCCTTGCGCCGTTTCGGCATTGGCAGCGCCCTGGATGTCGATATTCTGCAACTCTACGGAAGGTTGCCCGGCAGTAACCTGGTCAGCCCAGGCGGCTTGAGAGATCGCTTGAATGACGCAAAGTGAAACGAGAGTACGACGCATCGACGTGCAGCCCTTGGCAAGAAACCAGGCCTCTTGGGAGTCGGCAGGATTTTTCGCGAATAGTAAAAATTCGTATTAACACCTGATACAAATTCGCAAAAATATCTTTTGCCCATGCTGCGCATCACACTTCGCAACCGTGGGGACAAACAGGCAAACTGGCGCTCATCGCACCTGACAAGAGAACCGACAATGCCTCTTTCCAACAAGCCCGCCGACCCGCGTTGTGCTTTGCTGGTGATCGACATGCAGTACGACTTCATGCCCGGCGGACAACTGGCGGTGGGCGACGGCGACGCGTTGCTGCCGTTGATCAATCGTCTGGGCGCGCGTTTTGCCCAAGTGATCATTACGCAGGACTGGCATCCTGCCGGGCATATTTCGTTTGCTTCAAGCCACGCTCAGCACCTGCCGTTCGAGAGCATCACCCTGCCCTACGGCCCGCAAACCCTGTGGCCGGACTGCGTGCAAGGCAGCCACGGTGCGCAGTTGCACGCTGATCTTGACCTGCCTCACGCACAACTGATCCTGCGCAAGGGCTGCAATACGCATATCGACAGCTATTCGGCATTTCTGGAGGCAGACCGCACGACCAGCACAGGACTGGCCGGGTATCTGAAAGAGCGCGGCATCGACACGGTATTCGTGGTCGGTCTGGCGCTGGATTTCTGCGTCGCCTGGTCTGCTCAGGATGCACGCAGTGCCGGTTTCAATACGTATGTCATCGAAGATGGCTGTCGCGCCATCGACATGAACGGCTCGCTGGAGAATGCCTGGAAGACCCTCCTGAGCATGGGTGTAGAACGCGTGCAAAGCTCAGATCTGCTGGGCTAGACGGGCGCACCCTGCAACCGGCGCAAACAATCGTTGATACGTCCCGCTGTTAGCGAACGACCGCGCGCGGCGCCTGTCTGAACCATCGGACCGGCAATGCCCGTGCCGGTCCCTTTCATCACTGGCGCTGAGGATGTTGTATGGATCACGAAGTAGACGGCAAGACCCCCGGCCTGTCAGCCGAGGAAGAGCGCGAGATTGATGAGAACCAGCCGCCCCGCGCGGCGGTGCTGCACGAAACCATCCGTATTCAGGGCGATCACGAACTGGAGCGCAGTGTTGCCGCCCTGTGGTGGTCGGCGCTCGCGGCCGGGCTGACGATGGGCCTGTCGTTGATGGCGATGGGGCTGTTCAAGTCGCGGCTGGAAGGCATACCCGGCAGTCACGTAATCAGCAGCCTTGGCTATTCGGCCGGGTTTCTCGCGGTCATCCTGGCGCGCCAGCAATTGTTCACTGAAAACACTATTACCGCCGTGCTGCCGGTCATGAGCAAGTTGAACCTGGCCAACATCGGTCGATTGTTTCGGCTCTGGGGTGTGGTATTGGCGGGCAACCTCGCAGGAACGCTGCTGGTAGCGTATGTCATGCTCAATCTGCCGATTTTCGACACCAGTACAGACAAGGCATTTCTGGAGATTGGCCACAAGGTCATGGAAAACGACGTCAGTCAGATGTTTTCCAAGGGCATCGTGTCCGGCTGGATGATCGCGACCATGGTCTGGATGATTGCATCCATGGAAAATGCCAAGATCGCCATTATCATTCTGATCACTTACCTGATGGCGCTCGGGGACTTCACGCACATTGTCGTGGGCTCGGCCGAAGTGTCCTATCTGGTATTTGCCGGAGAGCTGGGCTGGAAGGATTTCTGGTTTACCTTTGCCGGTCCTACATTGGCAGGCAATATCATTGGTGGCAGCTTTATCTTTGCCTTGATCAGCCATGCACAGATCCGCAGCGAAAAAGACACGACCGCCAAACTGGAACGCGATCGTCAGGACAAGGCAGAAAAAAGCCGCCGGGAAAAGCAGCAGCAAACGCTCAAGGACGCGGATATCAGCATGCAGAATGACATATGATCCCTATCATTAAACTTTCTTTCAGGAAGCGCAGTGGCTTTTAAAGGCAGAATGAGTTTTTGAACGCACTTATTCAGGCAGGGACCATGACCCGAATTCTGGCAATCGAAGATGATGCCATCACAGCAAAGGAAATCGTGACCGAACTCAGCAACCACGGACTGGAAGTGGACTGGGTGGACAACGGCCGTGACGGTCTTGCACGTGCAGTGAGCGGCGACTATGACTTGATTACTCTGGACCGCATGCTTCCGGAGATGGATGGTCTGACCATCGTCACCCATCTGCGCGCCCAGGGTATCGCCACGCCAATCCTGATGATCAGCGCTCTTTCCGACGTGGACGAGCGGGTGCGCGGGCTGCGTGCAGGTGGGGATGATTATCTGCCCAAACCGTTTGCTTCCGACGAAATGGCGGCGCGTGTCGAAGTGCTCCTGCGCCGCAGCAACCCGGTCAGCGCGGGCAAGACAGTGCTACAGGTCGCTGATCTGGAACTGAACCTGATCAGCCGCGAAGCCTGCCGTGGCGGTGAGCCGCTGACCCTGCTGCCCACCGAGTTCAAGCTGCTGGAATTCCTGATGCGCAACAGCGGCCAGATCATCACCCGCATGATGATTTTCCAGGAAGTCTGGGGCTATCACTTTGATCCGGGCACTAACCTGATCGACGTGCACATTGGCCGTCTGCGCAAGAAGATAGACCAACCTGGCACCGCACAGCTGATCCAGACCGTGCGAGGTTCAGGTTATGTTATTGCCGAACCCGTCTAAGGGCTGGCGATCTTCAACAAGCCGATTACTGGCGCTATACAGTTCCCTGTTTGTCGCCTGGAGCGTGATGCTGCTGGGCGTCCTCTACTGGGAGGTCAACTCCTACCTGGACAACCTCGCCCGCCAGTCACTCACTCACCGCCAGCAGCTGTTTTCGCGCTTTGAAGGTCAGGCCCTGGTTGATGCTCTGGCCACCAGCATGACCTTCGATACGCGCGCAGTGGACGCTTATGGCCTGTTCGACCGAAACTTTCGTCCCGTGGCAGGCCCCATCACCCGTGTGCCGAAAAACCTGCCCATCGACGGCCAGATCCATGTACTGAGCGACTGCATCGAATCGGATGACCCGGGCCTGCCGCAAGGCAGCTGTGATGCGATAGTCAACCGAACGTCCGACGGGCGCTGGCTGGTACTGGTGCGCGAGAATGGCTCGTTGCTTGCCGTCAGCACTCTGATCCTGCATGCCTTGCTGTGGGGCATCTCTCTGACCATTATTCCCGGGGTCGCCGGCTGGCATTTGCTGCGCCGCCGCCCGTTGCGCCGCATACGCGCCATTCAGGCCAGCGCCGAATCAATCATCGCCGGCGACATGGCTGGCCGACTGCCGGTCTCGAACAGACGTGATGAGCTGGACATGCTGGCGGTGATCGTCAACGCCATGCTCGACCGTATCGAAAAGCTCATGAACGAGGTCAAGGGCGTCTGCGACAATATCGCCCATGACCTGCGCACGCCACTGACCCGGCTGCGCGCCCAGCTTTATCGCATTCAGCAGCAATCAGCACACGATTCGCCCCATTCCACCCAGATTGCCCAGGTCATCAGTGAAGCAGACACGCTGATGGCGCGTTTCCGTGGGCTGCTGCGCATTTCGGAACTGGAAGACCGCCAGCGACGTTCGGCGTTCATTGAGCTGGAGCTGCAACCACTGTTGCAGGAACTGCATGATTTCTACCTGCCACTGGCCGAAGAAGACCAGATCACCCTGCTGCTGGACCTGCACGACACATTACCCACGCTGGTAGGCGACCGAGCCCTGCTGTTTGAAGCGCTGACCAACCTGCTGGGAAATGCAATCAAGTTCACCCCTTCCGGCGGGATTGTAAAAATCAGCGCCTACCCCTCCAGCGACGGCATCACGCCGTGCATTGAAGTACAGGACTCTGGGCCCGGCATCCCCGTCGCCGAGCGCGCAGCCGTCTTCCAGCGCTTCTATCGCAGCGAAACCGGCACTGAACAGAGCGGCTTCGGGCTCGGTCTTTCCGTAGTCGCCGCTATCGTCAATCTGCATGGTTTTACGCTGCAAATAGGCATCAGCGAATACGGCGGCGCAAGCTTGTTGCTGGAATGTCGCACCGTAAACACTCGGCCTGAGATTCAATCACGATCTCCTGCGCAAAACACTACGTGCCTGCTTTTTGACGAGTTTGAAGCGTCTGGGTCAGTGGTTCCAGAGCTTTCGATAGTTATCTGGCGCAGCCTGCCAAGCGCTAGTTTGTAACAATATGTTTCAAAAAACACTGTAGCTTGACCGTTTCAGCGCTCACAAGTTCCACTCAATAAATGCGCTTTTCTGGCTTTATATGACGGTTTTCCCCGAATAAATCACCCCATCGAGCAGATGGCGGTTCTTCGCCTTCCAGGCAAAATGTGAACGAATAGACATTTTTATGACGTCAGCGTCTTGTCGCTTCGCTGGCGCTGCGCTATCTATAACCGGGCAAACAAGGTTCCTGCTGCACCGCTTGGCTGCACCCAAAATAATAACTCACCGGATTTCGCCACTAACAAGGCGAGGCTTTGACATGGCTGCCAAAGCAGAGAACGCTGTACTAATTAGTTGGATCAACATCGGCTGGGAGGCTGTTATGGGCGCACAATCAAAGATTTTAAGCGTAGGTCAGTACAAGGTTTACACCGAGACTTACTGGAAAGGCAGCGAGGCCAAGACCATCTTGCTGGTCAACGGTGCGTTATCGACCACCGGCTCTTTCGGGCAGACCGTCAAGTACCTGCAACCGCACTACAACCTCGTGCTATTCGACCTGCCGTTTTCGGGGCAGTCCCGAGCCCACAACCCGGACGACATGATTGTCAGCAAGGAAGATGAAGTAAACATCCTGCTGCAGTTGATCGACCTTTATCAGGTGAACCACCTGCTGTCGGTATCCTGGGGCGGTGTATC
This sequence comes from Pseudomonas meliae, assembly GCF_001400515.1. Lineage (NCBI taxonomy): Bacteria > Pseudomonadati > Pseudomonadota > Gammaproteobacteria > Pseudomonadales > Pseudomonadaceae > Pseudomonas > Pseudomonas meliae. The sequence goes on from NZ_LJQT01000257.1 coordinate 8,569, forward strand.
GGCCCTGCTGGCCCTTTCCGAGTGCCCGCCATCCGTGGAAAAGGCGATCATCAGCTCGTTCTCGCCGGTCCTCAACGAGGCCATGCTCGATTACATCGATAACGCCCAGATCTATCTGGCCGCCCGCGAGAAGCGCAAGATCGGCTCACTGCTCAATGACACCGTGGGCAAGTACCTGCCGCGCCTGTTCAAACTTTATAACTACAAGCACCTGATCAGCCTTGCCGAACACGAATATCGCCAGATCGACTTTCACATCAGCCAGATTCGCAAACTAAGCGCCACTAACTACGTCGAGCGTTTTTCCTCGATCAAGATTCCGGTGCTGTTCATCAACGGTGAAAAAGATGAGTACACCACCGTTGAAGATGCGCGGATGTTTTCCAACTACATCGCCAAAAGCAGTTTCAACGTCGTTCCGGACACCGGGCACTTTCTGGATCTGGAGAGCAAGGCGGCGTGGCACCACTCGCAACGCACCGCACTGACGTTCCTGGGCACCGATGCCACTCAACAGGTGTGGCCAAGCGTCACCGCGATGGCCTGAAACACGCTCGCCTGCGCCCGGGAAGCCGTTCAGCTTTTCCGGCGTGACGCAGTGGTTCACCGGTGTTGGTTTCTTTGATCGGGCAGTGCTATTCGTTGATGACTTTTCCCTTTGCAACGCGCTTGCGTTGGTACTGCCGTGCTACCGGAAATGTCCGGCCATCGCACCTCATACCTGTTCAGCCCGGCCTGGTGCTGGGGTTCATTTCACTGCTCTCGCTCAGCGCTTGTTCCGCAGGGAAACCTGCAGAAAAGGCGCTGGTGCGAGTCGAGGTACAGCCAGTTGCCTTGGTGGACGTCTCAAGCAGTGTGACGCTGACAGGCGATATCCAGGCGCGCAAAGTAACCGAGCAAGCGTTTCGCGTGTCGGGCAAGCTGATCAAACGCTACGTGGATGTCGGGAACCGCGTGCGTGCCGGGCAAGTGCTTGCCAGGCTGGACCCGCAAGAACAGAAGAACGAGCTGGCGTCGGCCAATGCCGAAGTGGCCATGCGACAGTCGCGCTTATACCTCGCCGAACAAAATTACCTGCGTCAGCAGTTACTGCTGCCCAAGGGCTATACCAATCTCAGTGAATACCAGAAGGCACGCTCCGGCCTTGAGAGTGCGCGAGCTGAATTGGCAGCGCTGCAAGCTCAACAGGCCAATGCACGTGATCAAGTCGGTTACACCGAACTGCTCGCAGTAGCAGATGGCGTCATCACTGCACGGCATGCCGAAGAAGGTCAGGTGGTCCAGGCCGCCGCACCGGTGTTCAGTGTCGCTCACGATGGCGAACGCGAAGCGGTATTTTACGTGTATGAATCGCTGCTGCGCTCCGATCAGACAGGCGCTACGGTGATCATTAGCCCTATCGCTGAACAGGGCATTCAGTTGACCGGCATCATCAGGGAAATCACGCCCATCGTTTCCGCCGCTAACGGCACATTGCGAGTGCGCGTTGCGCTGCCGGACGTCGCCGTTGCACCTGCACTCGGCTCAGTGGTCAGCGCCCGCCTGCAGGTTCGGTCACAACGGGCGTACGCTCTGCCCTGGTCAGCGCTGAGCCGCGCCAAGGGCCAACCGGCAGTCTGGCAGGTGGACGCTCAGGCAAGGGTCAAGCTGACGCGGGTCAACGTGCTGCGCTATGAACAGGGCCAGGTGATCGTTTCCGAGGGGCTGTCCGAGGGGGATCGGGTGGTTTCCCGAGGGCTGCAGTTTCTCTACCCGGGGCAACGGGTCGAGGTCGCCGAGCGAGTGCCAGTCGAGGTGGCTGTCTCGTTGGCGTCATCGGCACCTGGGCAATGAGCAGCACACCTGCAGAACCACGACCGACACATGCTTGCTGGCTGCTCTGTTTGCTGATCATGACGCTGCCGGGCTGCCGCGACAAACCGCTTCGCGAAGCGGTCGAGCGGCCCGTGCTGTTCACCGAAATTGTCGATCAGCGCAGCGCCTCTTATGCGCGCTTCGCCGGAGTCATCCAGCCGCAATACGAGGTAGCACTGGGTTTTCGTGTGGCCGGACGACTGGCAACCCGGCACGCAGAGGTCGGTGACCGAGTGCACAAAGGCGATCTGCTCGCCACGCTGGAGCCAGGCGATCAGCAACATCGTTTGCTTGCCCGCCAGGCAGAACTCGGCAGAGCCCGGTCTGCCTGGCAGCAGGCGCGCGATGAGCAAACGCGTTACCAGCAACTCTACGAGCGCGGTATCGGCTCGCGGGCGCGTCTGGACCAGTTGAACAGTGAAGTGCGCACTCAGGACGCACTTCGCAGTCAGGCCAGCATTGCGCTGCAACAAGCTACTGACCATGTGTCCTACACGCGCCTGTCAGCCGAATTCGACGGCCTGATCACCGAATGGCAAGCCGAAGTCGGTCAGGTCATCGCGACTGGTCAGGCAGTGGTCAGCCTTGCGCGTCCGGAAAGCCGCGAAGCGGTGGTCGATTTGCCGCTGGGGGCACTGGATGACAATCAGCGCATCAGGGTGATTTCGCAACTCGATGAGCAAGTCTCAGTGGCCGCAAAAGTCCGCCAGCTTGCACCGCAAATCAACGCCGAAACCCGCACTCAACGTGTCCGTCTGGCCATGCAGCACATGCCCGACAGCTTTCGTCCGGGCTCGACGGTCACGGTCGAAATCAGCGGCGACGCACCGCCGTTTCACGAGCTGCCCGGCAGCGCCGTTGTGGAGCGCGACGGTCTGTCTCAGGTATGGGTCATCGACCCATCGACCTCGACACTCGTTGCGCGCACGGTGAAGGTACTGACGCGCACGGGCTCGAAGGTACGGATCAGCGGCGAGCTGCACGAGGGCGAAAAAGTGGTGACTGCTGGCGTTAACGGCATGCAGTCCGGACAGAAAATACGCATGCAGCGAGAGGTCAGTTTGTGAGGGAGCGTTTCAATCTGTCGGCCTGGGGGCTCAGGCATCGCACGCTGGTCTGGTACATGATGTTCGTTTCACTGCTGATGGGCAGTTGGTCGTTTCTGAATCTGGGCCGCGAGGAAGACCCTTCCTTTGCCATCAAGACCATGGTCATTCAGGCGCGTTGGCCGGGTGCTACGTTGCCCGACACCTTGCAACAGGTCACCGACCGGCTGGAAAAGAAGCTCGAAGAAATCGACGCGCTGGATTACGTGAAAAGCTACACGCTGGCCGGCGAATCGACGCTTTTTGTCTTCCTCAAAAGCGAGACCCGTAGCGCCGACATCCCGGCAGCGTGGTATCAGGTACGCAAGAAGATCAGCGATGTACGCAGCGAATTGCCCAGCGGCATTCAGGGCCCTGCATTCAACGACGAGTTTGGTGATGTGTTCGGCAGTATCTATGCGTTCACCGCTGACGGCCTGTCGTTCCGCCAGTTGCGCGATTACGTCGAACAGGTGCGCGCCGATATCCGCAGCGTGCCCAACCTGGGCAAGATCGAGCTGCTCGGTGCCCAGCGCGAAGTCATTTATCTGAATTTTTCGATCCGCAAGCTCGCGGCGTTGGGCATCGATCAGCGCCAGGTGCTGCAAAGCCTGCAAGCGCAAAACTCGGTAACGCCCGCCGGGGTGATTGAGTCAGGCCCGGAACGCATTGCGGTACGCGCCAGCGGTCAATTCAGCAGTGAAGAGGACCTTGAGGCCGTCAATCTGCGCTTTGGTGAGCGGTTCTTTCGCCTCAGCGATCTGGCGACTATCGAACGCCGCTACGCTGACCCGCCCTCCTCGCTGTTCCGTTTCAATGGCCAACCGGCCATCGGGCTTGCGGTGGCCATGAAGCAAGGCGGCAACATTCAGGCATTCGGTACGCAGTTGCAGCAGCGCATCGACGAGCTGACTACCGAGCTACCGTTGGGCATCGACGTGCATCTGGTGTCCAGCCAGGCCGACGTGGTTGAAAAAGCCATCGGCGGCTTCACCCATGCACTCTTTGAAGCGATCCTGATTGTGTTGGTCGTGAGCTTCATCAGCCTCGGCATTCGCGCAGGTCTGGTGGTGGCCTGTTCGATTCCACTGGTGCTCGCGCTGGTCTTTGTGTTCATGGAGTACAGCGGCATCACCATGCAGCGCATCTTGCTGGGTGCGCTGATCATCGCCTTGGGGCTGTTGGTGGATGACGCCATGATTACCGTCGAAATGATGGTGACCCGCCTGGAAAGCGGCGATTCGTTGCCACAGGCCGCGACCTTCGCCTATACCTCGACGGCCTTCCCGATGCTGACCGGCACGCTGGTGACGGTTGCCGGTTTCGTGCCCATCGGCCTGAATTCCAGTTCAGCGGGCGAATACGTGTTCACCATGTTCGCAGTCATCGCCGTGGCCCTGTTGCTGTCCTGGCTGGTGGCGGTGCTGTTTGCGCCACTGATTGGCGTGTATATCCTCAAGGCGTCGGCGCCGCATGCCGCGCCGGGGCGCTGGATGCGCGGCTTCAGCGGCCTGCTGATCCAGACCCTGGAGCACCGCTGGTGGGTGATCGGTATCACGTTGCTGATGTTCATCGGCTCACTGTTTGCCACCAGAATGCTGCAGAACCAGTTCTTTCCGGACTCCGACCGCCCGGAAATTCTGGTGGATATCTATATGCCGCAAAACGGCTCCATCGAAGGCACACGCCAGACCATGGATCGCTTTGAGGCCACGCTCAAGAACGATCCCGATGTGCTGCGCTGGAGTTCCTATGTAGGCAAAGGTGCGGTGCGTTTCTACCTGCCACTGGACCAGCAACTGAGCAATCCCTTTTATGGGCAACTGGTGATCGTGAGCCAGGGCGGCGCAGCGCGTGATCGTCTGATCGAGCGTCTGCGCCAGCGCTTTCGTGACGATTATGTCGGGGTGGGCGGCTACGTCCAGCCATTGAACATGGGGCCGCCAGTGGGCTGGCCGGTGCAATACCGGGTCAGCGGCCCGGACATCGAACAAGTGCGCAGCCAGGCGATGGCACTGGCGGCCATCCTCGACGCCAACCCAAACATCGGCCAGGTCATCTATGACTGGAACGAGCCGGGCAAAGTGCTGAAGATTGATATCGCGCAGGACAAGGTGCGTCAATTCGGCCTGTCTTCGGAAGACGTGGCGCAAATCCTCAACAGTATGGTCAGCGGAACGACCATCACTCAGGTGCGCGACAGTACCTACCTGATCGACATGGTCGCGCGCGCAGAAAACGATGAGCGCAACTCGGTACAAAGCCTCGGCAACCTGCAGATCCCGACACCCAACGGTGCGAGCGTGCCGCTGCTGGCGTTCGCCACGCTCAGCTACGAGCAGGAACAGCCGCTGGTCTGGCGTCGCGACCGGCTGGCGACCATCACCCTTAAAGCCAGCGTGCTTGGAAAACTGCAACCGGCCGCGCTGGTCAGGCAATTGAAAACGGAAGTCGACGCCTTCAGCGCCCGCCTGCCACTACGCTATTCGCTGGCTACTGGTGGTGCGGTCGAGGCCAGCGCCCGCTCGCAAGGGCCCATATTGAAGGTCGTGCCACTGATGTTGCTGCTGGTGGTGAGCTTTTTGATGATCCAGCTGCACAGTGTCAAAAAACTTCTGCTAGTGGTCAGCGTGGTGCCGCTCGGCCTGATTGGCGTGGTCGCAGCGTTATTGATATCCGGCTATCCGCTGGGCTTCGTCGCGATTCTTGGCGTTCTGGCGCTGATCGGCATCATTATTCGCAATTCGGTGATTCTGGTCACACAGATCGACGAGTTCGTCGCTGCCGGTGAGAGTGCCTGGACATCGGTGGTCAAGGCCACCGAACATCGCTGCCGGCCGATTCTGCTGACCGCAGCAGCCGCAAGCCTGGGCATGATCCCGATTGCCCGCGAGGTGTTCTGGGGCCCGATGGCGATCGCCATGATCGGCGGTATCGCCATTGCCACCTTGCTGACGTTGTTTTTTCTGCCTGCGCTGTATGTGGTGAGCTACAGGATCAGGCCGCCGGCGGCTTAGCGGGTCAGATTTCGATTGGCAGAAAATCGAACAGGGCCTGAGGAGCCTCGACCAGCAACATGTTTTTGAGCGGTTCCGGGCACTCAAGCGCCCGGAACTGCTCGACCACACTGGCGTAACTGACCTCTTGCTCATGCTGGGTGTGTGGCCAGTCGCTACCCCATACCAACCGGCGCGGACCAAAGCTTTGCAGCAGCAGAGGCAATGCAGCGTGGGCAAACGCCGCATTTTGCTCGGCAGTGCCGCCCAGTCGATAAATTGCCGAGACTTTCATCCACAGCTGCCCGCTCAGGCCCAACTCCAGCAATGCCTGGAACGCCGGGTCATCAATACCAAGGCGCGCATCGGGCCGACCAAAATGGTCGATCACAATCTTGCAACCGAATGGCAGCAACTGCCGGATCAGCCCCGGCAAGTCCGCAACCTCACGGTGCAGTTCAACATGCCAACCAAGGGTCCAGACGTTCTTGAACAACGACTTCCATTCAGGTGCGGTGAAGTCAGGCAATGCCCTGCCGATGAGGTTCAGGCGAATACCGACAATGCCCAGCCCCGCCATACGCTGCAAGGCACCACGGCTGATATCGGTATCAACCACCGCCACACCGCGCAACCGATCAGGGGCCTGCGCCAGAGCGTCGAACAGAAATCGGTTATCGGTGCCCAGAAAACTGGGCTGCACCAGTACGCCATGACTCAAACCATGTTCGTGCAGGTGGGCCAGATACGCTTGCACAGTGGCATCGTAGTCCGGGCTGTAACGTCGTCCTGACGTCAGACTCAAATCCTTGCTGAAGACATGAGCATGGGCATTAATGCCCAGGATTGGCGTGGTACAGGGGTCGGTCATGAGTTCATCTGTAGTCAACGCAGTGCCGTAACACCGCGGGTGAAAGGATATTCAAGCCTGCTGCGCTGCGCCCTTATCCAGCGGCTCGGCAGCAATCAGCGTGGCATCAAGATTGCGTCCACGGGTTTCCGGCAGGCAGAAAGCAGCCACCATCGCCACGCCATAGGCAATACCGGCATCGATGCCGATGGCAGTGCCCAGCGACATCGATTCGCTCATATGGCCCACTAGAAACGGGAACACCGCCGACAATACGCGCCCGAAGTTGTAACAGAAGCCAACCCCTGCCCCACGTACGTCTGCCGGGTACAACTCGTTGAAAAACGAACCCAGGCTGGCCGGAATGCCAGCGGCGAAGAACCCCAGCGGAAAGCCAAGAAACAGCATTTGCGTGTTGCTCAGCGGCAGCATCAGATAGCACTGCACCGTGACCACGCAGCACAGCGCGAACAGCATGATGTTCTTGCGTCGGCCAATGCGGTCGATCAACAGACCGCTGCATACGCAACCGCACCAGAATGCAACGATAATGACCGCCAGATAGCCGCCGGAGCTGAGCACTGACAGGTTGCGTTCGGTTTTCAGAAAGGTGGGCAGCCACGTCATGACCGCGTGATAACCGCCGTGCGTACCAAGGCCCAGCAAGCCGCCGAGCAAGGTGACGCGCAATAATTCGGGGCGAAAGATTCCGGCCATCGACTTGAAGAAATTACCCTTCGGCGCAGCGTTTTTCTGCATGCGCTGGAAGCTGTCCGGCTCCTCGACGTTGCGGCGCACCCAGATAATCATCAGTGCTGGCAGCAGGCCAACGAAAAACATTACCCGCCAGGCAATATCCTCCGGCACAAACGAATAGATCAGGATAAACAACACCACCGCCAGCCCCCAGCCGACAGCCCAGGCGCTTTGCACCGTTGCCATCACCTTGCCGCGGTAGCGCGACTGGATCGTCTCGGCCATCAACACCGCGCCCGCCGCCCACTCACCGCCGATGCCAAAGCCCTGCAGCGCTTTGATGATCAATAACTGATTGAAGCCGGTCACGAAGGCAGACAGGAAGGTGAAGAAGGAAAACCACAGGATCATCCATTGCAACGTGCGAACCCGGCCATAGCGATCCGACAACGTTCCGCCGACCCAGCCACCCAGTGCCGACGTCACCAACGTCACGGCGCTGATAAGCCCTGCGTCGCCTTTGGTCAGGGCAAAGGCGGCAATCAAGGCAGGGATGGCCAGACCGAACATCTGCACTTCCAGAGCGTCCAGCGACCAACCGCCGAAACAGGCCCAGAAGGTCTTGCGCTCCTTGGGAGTGACTTCGCGATACCAGTTGAACATGGCTTCCTATCCTTATGAGCGTCGAATGAGTCGGGGTGATTGCAGTGCGCTCAGCGAATTTCCACGCTGTAGCGGAAATGGCTGGCGTGCCCTCGTGAACGTCGCCACTCCAGAGGTTCACCGGCGTAATTACGCGCCAGTCGTTCAATGACCACTACCGGGCTGCCGGCCGAAACCTGCAGCAACCGACCGTACACCTCGTTGACCGCTTCAGCCGTCAGGCTCTCTTGCGCATAAGCCACAACCTGACCGCAAACCTCTTCATAGATCGGATAAAGCAACGGCCCCTGAGTATCGAGATCCATATCCAGCAACGCCTGGAAGCGGATCCGAGGCAGCCAGATTTCTTCAGCCAGCACCGGCTGACCATCCAGCAAGCGCAGCCGGATCATCCGAATGACCGGCGCATTGGCCACCAGACCCAGCGCCTGACTGACCGCTGAAGGCGCAGCCACAGGCTCTATTGATAAAATCCGGCTTTCCGGTACACGGCGCTCGCCCGCTTCGGTCTGAAAACGGAAGAAACGAAACAGCGACGACTGAAACCTGGCACGCCGAATAAACGTGCCACGCCCCTGTTGGCGCTCCAGAACGTTGTCGCTGACCAGCAGATCGATGGCCTTGCGCACGGTGCCGGTGGACAGGCAATACTCAGCGGACAGCGCCGCTTCAGTAGGAATGGCTTCACCCGGACGCCAACGATTATTGGCAATCTGTTCGGCCAGACTGTCGCGCAGGCGTTGATAAAGCGGAAGGCGTTCGTCGCTGGAGAGCTTGTTCATTGTTGTAGTTATCCAGTCATATATATGAATATTCGGACGCGAGTATTCATCCGTGGTTAGCGGACGTCAATAGGGGCAGACGCCCGTACAGGCTTATGTAACTTGTCATCATCATTCCTGGAAATATCCTGTATCAACTCGCCGCACCTACTTAATACCCGACAAAACCGTTAGCCTGCTTGCCATCAGTCAAAAACCCGCCTGACAGATGCGCCTCGCGTGCCTGTCAGGTATACGCTCAAGCGAGAATCTTCATGCCCCACTCGTCCCACGCGGCGCACAAAGCCGTGAGCATGACCCCGGCCATGGTCATGCTGTTTGCCTTCTGCTGCGGCGCGATTGTCGCCAACATCTACTATGCGCAGCCGATCATCGAGCTGATTGCCCCGGACATCGGGCTGTCGAGTACGGCGGCGAGTCTGATCGTTTCATTAACGCAGATCGGTTATGCGCTGGGCTTGTTCTTTCTGGTGCCACTGGGGGATTTGCTGGAGAACCGCAGGCTGATGCTGATCACCACTGCGGTTGCGGTGCTCAGCCTACTGGGCGCTGCGTTTGCCGAGCAGCCGAATCTGTTTCTGCTGGTGTCGCTGCTGGTGGGTTTCAGTTCGGTGTCGGTGCAGATGCTGATCCCGCTGGCGGCGCATCTGGCACCGGAAGAATCCCGCGGCAGAGTGGTGGGCGGAATCATGGGCGGGCTGTTGCTGGGGATTCTGCTGGCGCGGCCGATTGCCAGTCTGGTGGCCGACCATTTCGGCTGGCGCGCAGTGTTCGGGGCAGCGGCCGTGGTGATGATCGGTATCAGTGTGGTGCTGGCAACCACCATGCCCAAACGCGTTCCGGATCATCGTGCATCCTACGGCCAGTTGCTGTTCTCGCTCTGGACGCTTTTGCGCACCCAGCCGGTGCTGCGCCAGCGGGCTTTTTATCAGGCATGTATGTTCGCGACCTTCAGTCTGTTCTGGACCGCCGTACCCCTGGAGCTGTCACGCAATCACGGGCTGTCGCAAAGCCAGATCGCGATCTTTGCCCTGATCGGCGCAATCGGTGCCATTGCGGCACCCATCAGCGGACGCCTGGCAGACGCCGGTTACACCCGCATCGCGTCTTTGGGCGCACTTCTGTTCGGTGCACTGAGCTTTCTTCCGGGCCTTATTCATCCTGCCTACAGCGTGATAGGCCTTGCGGTAACGGGCGTGGTGCTGGATTTCTGCGTGCAGACCAGCATGGTGTTGGGCCAGCGAACCGTCTATGCACTGGATGCCGCCAGCCGCAGCCGGCTCAACGCCCTGTACATGACCAGCATTTTCATCGGTGGCGCGATTGGCTCGGCGGTGGCCAGCCCGTTGTTTGATCATGGCGGCTGGACCTGGGGGCTGATCGCAGGCACGGTGCTGCCGTTGACTGCCTTGCTGGCGCTGCTCAGGGCTCGATCCGGACAGAATGCGTAAACGCTGCACTTTGTAACTGATTTGCAGGATAATACCGCGGCGATGGCATGGCCCATCGCCCTTCTGGCCCTCTCTCGCACCTCAAGGCCCGCGTATCCGGCACCTCTGGATCTGCGCGATTGAACACGGATTGTACAGACGCCTCATCCCAAGGCCCCGAATCCGCCGATACTGCTTTTCAAGCGCATCGGTACGCACTTGCGCAACCCGAACAAGGCAAAACAGCAATGGACGCAGCACTACGAACAAGCAAAATTTCCGCGATTTTCGCCAGGATATCGATCGGCGTCAGCGGCATGATTGGAGTTATCTGGAGCATCTTCACCTACCTTTTCCCGGACCCGGCCGTTCTTGGCCTCAGTATTGACTTCATCAACTGGAAGACACTGGTCATTATCGTCGGCACAGGTATGGTGATAAGCGGGTTTTGTATCGCCTTCCTGGCCAGAAAGCTTCTCTCAATTCTCAAACTCAGTGTCTGGCTGGCGCTATCACTGTTTCTCTGCGCGGTGCTCTTCAAACTGGGCGGCGAATACGCTAAACCTTCGGTCGATTTCGCCCGCGGTCAAACACTGTTCACCGAGAATGAAACCGCCAACCTGTTCGGCAAACGCTCCGAGACGGTCGACAACGTGAGTATGGAGTTGCTGGGTTGTGATCAGAATGGCCAGTCGCCTACCTGCATGTTGGAGCTGACCAACAAAAGTACAGACCGCGACTTCCGTTTTCTGAACCCGATCAGCCTGTTCGAAGAAACAGGCGGCGCTCTGGGCCTTTCGCAACTGCGTGTCGGCGATGCGAAATACGACCGCTGGGACAGCTTCCAGTTGATCCGTAACGTCCCTACCCGCGTGACGCTGATCTTTGAAGCGGCCAAGGGCCGGGTCAAGCAGTCACCTGCTTTGAAGCTGACCTTCCGTGATCGCGAGAACAAGGACAACGTGCTCAAGTTCAACGAGGTCAAGGTCAATTAAGTAGCAAACATAGAGGGTGCGTCGTCTTGAGTATGACGACGCACGTATTCGCTACCGGACTGACTGCTGCAGCCAGTTAGCCAGGTCAATGACTTCGGCTTCGTTGATGCTGTGCCCCAGCCCTTCATACCCATGAAATTGCGGTGACAGGCCAAGCGACTTCAGCGTGGCTTCGGCTTGCGGGCCGCTGGCGTAGGCCACCTGGCGATCCTGTACCCCGTGACCGATGAAGACGTTCAGGCGCTTGAGGTCATCAGAGGCTTTGAGCTCGGACTGCACCACCGGCAACAACCGCCCGCTCAACGCCGCAATCCCCCCTACCAGCTTGGGCTGACGCAGGGCGACTTCGTAGCTCATCATCGCGCCCTGGCTGAACCCGACCAGAAACACCTTGCCCGGCTGCGTGTGGAACTTGCCGGTGGCCTGGGTGATGAATGCGCTCAACTGCTTGCCGCTGCTCTTGAGGTCTTCGGTCACGCCATCGTAGTCAGGCACGCCTGGTTTTTGGGTGAACCACTTGTAACTGTCAGCGCGCAACTCCACTGGAGCCTGCACCGACAGGTAGTTGTAATCGGCCGGAAGATGCTCCTTGAGCCCGAACAAGTCAGCCGCATTACTGCCGTAGCCATGAATGAAGATCACCAGCGGCCGGTTCGGGGTTTCGACGTTGACCTGTGCCAGGTAATCCAGCGGCAGATCAGTGTGCAGGGTGTCCTGCGCCTGCGCCATGCCGGCAACGGCAAACAGCAAGGCAGTGAAAAATTTCAGCATCGGTTCATGACCTCTGTTTGACGCTGCCAGCAAGCAGCGTCGTGAGTGGGCTCGGAAGCAGAAACTGACACAGCCTCAGTTCTGCATGCTGGTCCGCGAAACTTCCGGCTTGATCAACTGCATCTGCTGACGGTAGTCATCCGTCACCTGACGTGCCTGGCTACTGCTGGTGATGACTCGCGGCGTGATCAGCACGATCAGTTCGGTACGGCCCTTGGACTTACTGGTACTGCCGAACAGCCACCTCAAGCCCGGAATGCGTCCCAGATACGGCACAGCGTTGACCGTCTCGGCGTTATCCTGCTTGATCAAACCGCCCAGCAGCACTGTCTGGCCACTCTGCGCGGCCACCTGCGTAGCGACCGAGCGCGTGGAGATACGCGGATTGCCGTTGGCGTCGTTGTTAGTGGAATTGGTGTCGGCGCTACTGACCTGCTGCTGAATGTCCATGTACACCAGTCCGCCCGGATTGATGCGCGGCACGACGTCGAGAATCACACCGGTCTGCACATATTCGACGCTGCTCAATGTGGTGTTGGTGGAGGTGTTAGTGTTGATCGAAGTCTGGCTGATCGGGATGTTGTCACCAACCTGAATCTGCGCCTGCTGGTTGTTCATCACCACCAGCGATGGTGCCGACAGGACCTGGGTTCGACCATTGGTTTCCAGCGCACGTAAGGCGACCTGCAAGTTGTTGCTGACAAAGGAGTAGAAGAACGCGTCAGTAGAAGCAAGCGCAGCCCCGCCGGTACCAATCGCACCCTGACTGCCCGCAGTGTTGGTAACGTTGCCGGTTGTACCCGAGTTGCCCGCCAAGCGTCCCAGATACCACTGCACGCCCATGTCCAGCTCGCCAGTCAGCGAGACTTCCAGAATGCGCGTCTCGATTTGTACTTGTAGCGGCGGATTGTCGAGGCGCTTGATCGCCGACTCGATTTCCTTCCACTGCGCCGGACGGGTGCGTACCAGCAACTGGTTGCTGCTCTTCTGCGCAGTGATGCGCGTGCTGGCGTCCAGCGACTTGCTGTTGCCGTTCGCGCCTCCACCTTCCTGGCTGGCCGAATCCGATTCACCGCCGCTCTGATCGTCGCTCTCGGATTCACTGTCGCCACTGTTCTGGCTGTTGTTCATGCCCTGGCTGTTGCCAAAGCCGCCGCCATTACTCATGCCACCGCCGTTGCTGCCCAGCCGGTTGGAACTGCTCATGCCGCCAACACCGCTGCCGCCATTGGAGTTGAGCGATGACAAGGTGGTGGTGCGCAGCCCCGGCGCAACCTTGGCTGCCGAGTCTTCCTTGATGGCACCCGACCCGTAGATCTGCCGCAGGTATTTGGCCAGATCGGTAGCTTTCATGTTGCGCACGTCGTACACGTACATCTGCGGCTCGTTACCGCCGCCTTCATCGATGGTATGAATCCACTCGCCGACTTCGCACAGGTATTCAGGCTGCGAGGAAATCGCCACCACCGAATTGGTCCGCTCGATCGGCAGGAAACGCACCATGCCCGCCAGCGGCATGCCGCTCTCCGGACCGAACATTTTCTGCAACTCAGGCATCAGTTCACCGACCGAGGCACGTTGCAGACCGAATACGCCGACCGACATGCCCTTGAGCCAGTCCACATCGAACGTGTCGATGGTGTCCTGATAGTTGGACAGCTCTTCGGGCGTACCCGCCAGGCTCAGTACATTGCGCGCCGGATCAACCAGCAGGAACGCGTTTTCCCGGGCGAACGGCTTGAGCAGCTTCTGCATTTCGGTCGCCGAGATATAACGCAACGGAAACAACCGCGCCGACATGCCCGCCGACGGTTGCGCCACCGGCATTTCCGGCACCAGCTTGCCGGCAACGGCCTGATTCGAGGGCAGGATCACATAGCGATTGCCCTGTTTGATCATGGCGTTGTCGGTCCAGGACAGCAACGTTTCAAGAATCGACAACGCTTGCTGCTTGTTGACCGGCTTGGAGGTCGAGAAGCTGACATCGCCCTTTACACCTTGGGCAATGCTGTAATTCTCGTGCAGCAGATCACCCATGATGCTGTTGATCACCGCCTGAATCGGCTGATTGGTGAAATTGAAGACGATGTCGCCGGTTTCGGCCGGACGCGCCGCCGGAGCAGCAGCGGGCTGGCGGATGAAACGCTGGTTGCCCTTGATGATCTGGCGCTGCGGCGAGCTCGCCGGTTGCTGTGAAGGTGGCTCGACTGGCGGTCGTTCGCTGCGCGGGTCTACCGGCGGGCGTTGTGAACCGGTTCCCTGGAGCGCTTCCTGCAGCATGCCATTGTCGGGATCGAGAGTGTCGGGCTTTGACGCGCAGCCGCCTAGGGCGACGGCGGTAGCCAGGCAAAGCAAGGGTGTGCGCAAGGTAGCGATGGCAGAAACTCCAGAAAAGGTACCCATCACAGGGTGGAATCGTTGGTTAAGGTAATAGGCGGTGTACTCGACGGCGGCGGCAGACGCAACGCGGGCAGGCGTAGCATTTGCGTACGGCCATCGAGTTGAAAGGTGGCCTGGGTAGGCTCCAGACGGTCCAGCGTCCAGCCGTTGGGCAGGCGATCGCCCTGACGGATCTTCAACGCTGGACCGCTGGCTTGTTTGATCAGTGCAACACGCAGCGAGCCGTCCATGATCACCCCGGTCAGGGTCAGGCCGGCCAGGCTGGTGGCCTGCGCGTCGGCTTTGCGAACCGCCACGTCCGGGCTGCGGTCAGGACTGAACAGCGGGGTTTTCCAGGTATTGGCCAGGCTGTCCAGCGTCGCCGACGGCGCATCGTGGGTCTGCGCCTTCTGATCGATCGGGTTGCGCGGTGCCTGCTCCGGCAGCCAGTCGGGCGAGTGTGCAGCGCCACTGAAAATCAGGGCGATCAGCCCCGCCAGCAGCGCGGCCAGAGCCAGTAGCGACCACTCCAGCGGGCGTAAGGAACCGATCATTGCTCACCCTCTCCGGCGCTGGCCGGTTGCAGGTAGCCGCGCACCAGCAGGTGCACCACCAGTTTGCCGGCGGCACCGCTGGCCGGAGCATTGGCATCGCGACGCATACTCATCTCGTCAATGAACAGAAACGGGCGCTGGTACTCCAGCGCATGCAGAATGGCCGTCAGCGGTTCGATGGCGCAGTTCAGGGTCAGGCTGACCTTGACCTGCCGATACGGCTCGGCGCTGTCCTGCTCTGGCGTGATCGGCATACGCTGGGTCAACTCGCAGCCGCCGCCAGTGCTTGCCTGGCTGCTGATCAGGTCGGCAATGCGCTGCATCAGATCCGCCGCCACAGCACTCGGGTCTTCGCCGGGCAACAGACTGGTGCTGCTGGCCGGGTCACTACGGGCCTGTTCCAATTGCTCACGCAATGAGTCGCCCTGCTGCAGAAGGCCGGCGTAACGCTGCTGCTGTTCGCGCAACTGGTCGGTCTGCTCGCTGATGTCGCGCAAGGGTCCGGCGAACCAACTGTCGATCAACAGCCAATAAGCCAGGCACAGCACCAAGGCAAGAATCATCAGGGCCGCGCCCCGCCGCTCACGGCTTGTCAGTGGACGGCGCATCGGCGTTCTCCTGATGCTGGTTCTGGTGCAAATGCGCACGCAGTGAATACTGATCCTTGCCGGTCTTGGTGTCGGGCTGGATCACGCCCTGAAACTGCGCGTTGTCCAGACTGTGACAATCCTTGACGCGGCCGATCAGGGCACTGGCCTTGGCGCTTTGCCCGGAAAACGCAACTTCGGCGCTGTCACTGATTTCCAGATGCTCGATCCAGGTGTCCGAAGGCAGGCAAGCGGTCAATTCACTGAGCAGCGCCGACAGCGGCGGTTGCGCAGCCTTGCGGCGGATCAGGTAATTGGCTGCGCCCAGCGTGTTGGTCAACTGCTGACGCAGCTGTTGAATCTCACCCACCTGGGCCTTCTGCGCCTGGACACTGGCCTGCATGTCATCGAGCAGACTCTGCCGGTCATTCAGCCACAACAGCATGGCGCTCAGCAGCAAACCGGCACACAGCCAGAGCAGCCAGCGCTGCAAACGATGACCGGAGTGCGATTGCTGCGGGCGCAGTGGCATCGGCAACAGGTCGATGCCCATACGCTGCCCGCCAGTACCCATGGCGGCAGTCCCCATGTCAGTGACGACATCTACCGCATCGGGACGCAAACCGCGCTCGGCGCACTCACTGAGTATCGCGTCCAGCCGCTCGCGCAATATCGCCACCAGTGTGACCTGCACAAAGCTGGCGCTGCGACTGTCCTGACGGGCCACAAAATACAACTGGCCAGCGTCGAACGGGGTGAAGCGGTCCAGCTCGTAACCGACGACAGTCGACAGATTGCGCGCCGCGGCAGCTGGCAGTTGCAGGGGCTGCACCAGCACCGCCGACGCTGGCAGCAACAGCACACGTCGTGCCTGAGGCGATGCATCGGGCAGCGGCTCGACCAGCGGCCAGAAGTGCGCCTGCTCCAGGGTCTCGCGGCCCAGCCAGCGACGCACACGCGGCGGCAGGCAGGCGCGAAGCTCCGCGACCCACCATTGCCAACCGTGTTGCGCCGGACTGCCACGCCACTGCCGGGCGACCTGTTCGCGTAACGCGTAGACAGGCGCCAGACGTGCAGAAACTGATGAATTCATTCTTGCCAACGCAACACCCTGTAGGGCTGTGCGCCTCCCTCCGATGGGCTCAATAAAACAGTGGTTTGTAACAGGGCAGTCACACCGCCCGGTCGTTCTGCGCGGCTGTCGATGGCCAGCACTTCACCTGGATCGGCCCCGACCGCGCTCTGGTTCGGCAGGTTCAAGGCCCGTCGCAGCAACGCCGAAGCGAATGCCGGGTCGGGCCGATCCAGGCCGCTCCATAATGTTATTTCCGGCAACAGCCGGGCATAAAGCGCCTGACTCATGCCCGGCAACTGGCGTACTTCCTCAACCACCCGCAACAGTGACTGACCGCCGTTGCGCTGCTCTTCCAGCACCTGGGCAATACCGCTGGCCTGATTCTTAGCTGCGCCGCAGGCCTGCAACAGCCGCGATATATCCGCCACCGGCGCGCTGTTGAGGTCCAGCTTGCCGCGCTCGCTCCTGATGCTGACGAGCAATTGCGTATCATCCATCCGCAACGACACCAGACGCCCATCGGCAATCCAGCGTTTGCGCTGCGCAGGATCAAGCAAACCCTGCACAGCCATATTCATGCCAGCTTCGGCGGCCATCAGCGCCTGAGTGTTCTGGCGCAACCAGAGTGCCTGTCGGCTTTCCAGTTGCACCCACCCGGCCAGCCCGCCAAGCAGCAGGCTCAACAGCGCGAGCACCCAAAGCACCACCAGCAGCGCAACACCACGCTGCTGTCGATTGGCTATATTCATTCGCCGCCCGCCCCACCGGACAGGTCCAGACGCAAAGCGACTACTTCGGGGACCCACTTCACCGCCCCGCTGATCTTCAGGTCGATCCTTACAGCACCGGGCAAACGATTCGGCCAGGGCCATTCGGCCATCCAGCCTGTCGGCTTGCCCTTGGGGGTCAGCCCGCGATAACTGAACGTCAGTGACTCGACGTTTTGCAACAACACCTGAGGCTCACCCCAAGGTTTCAGGGCAATGCCGTTTGCACCAGACTGGACCTGAGCAAAAGACACTTGCAAAGACCGATGGCCTTGCGGCCCTCCAAGTTCCAGGCTGTGCACCTGTATGCCACCGCCCAGCTCACCGGGCAGCGTGGCGACAAAGCGCAACTGCTGCGCCGAGCCTTCAAAAAAACCGCTGTTGACGTCGTCTTCGGCAGACGTATCCAGCGGCAGGGCCTGACCAATCGAGCTACGCAGAAACGCCTGCGCGGCGCGGACTTCGTCCAGGTTCACGGTGTAACGTTCGGCCTTGAGCACCGCACGGTTGGCACCCAGCAGCGCCCCCGCAACCAACACCAACAGCACGCCCAACAGACTGATCACCAACAGTACTTCCAGCAGCGTGAAACCACGTTGGGTACGGGTCATGATCCGGCCCCGCTGACAGCGCCGCGCAGTTTAAGCGTACTGAACTGCGCTTTGCGCTGGTGCTCGCTGAGCATCAGGTCGAGGCGAAACATCCGTGCCTCACCATTGGCACCCGACAGTTGACGGATATCCAGGGTCCAGTCGATGCCTGCGAGTGTTCCCTGACGCGTACCGTTTTCCAGCGGGCCGGCACTTTCCTGATCCATAATCGTGCGTGCTGCATGGCTGATCCGGTCACTGCGCGACACCTGTTGCAGAGAGCGAGCGCTCTGCCCGAATGCAACCAGCAGAACGCCGCTGCACACTGCCATAACGGTCAATGCAGCAAGCATCTCCAGCAGGGTGAACCCCGACTGTGATGTTTTCATTAAAGCGACCGTACCTGAACGCTACCGGTCAGCCAGCCAATATCAATACGCCAGCGCCGGTCGCCGTCGGCGACAACCACGTTGCCGCCACTGGAGCCGCCATCCGGGTAGAACTCCACGGACGAGCCGAGATCCGACGCGGTCTGCATGGTCACATGCAGATTTTCAGGCCAGTGCACCTCACGCTTGCCGGGCGCCTTGAAAGTCGCCTTGCGCAGATTGAACTCAGTGCGTGCAGGCTGACCGGTGACAATCGCACGCACTCTGGTTGCCCTAAGCGCCTCGACCATGTCGCCGACCGCGCGTCGCTCACTCGCGGTACTCAAACCCTGTTGCAGACCGAAACCCACCAGACCGACGGCAATGCTCATCAACACCAGCACTACCAGCATTTCCATGAGGGTAAAACCCCGGCTTGCGACAGGCGTTCTCATGCTGAACGTTACTCCCAGTTGCCCAGGTCGGCGCTGTACCCTTCGCCGCCCGGCTGACCGTCCTGGCCGTAGAAAATCAGGTCGAAACTGCCGTGCTGGCCCGGGAAGCGGTAGCCGAACGCGTGGCCGAACGGGTCTTTAAGGTCCGAAGGCTTGGCGTAAGGGCCATTCCAGTTCGAGGCGTTGCCCGGTCTCTCGGTCAGTTGCTGCAAAGTCTTGGGTGGCGAACCGACGTCCAGCGCATAGCTTTCGATCTTCATGCCCAGGCTGGCCAACTGAGCCTTGCCTGCGCCGTATTTGCCCTTGTCGACGTTGCCACCTACCTGGCGCACGACGATGGTCGCAACAATGCCCAGCAATACGATAACCGCGAGCATTTCCAGCAAAGTGAAACCGCCCTGTCGGCGTGCGGGTTTGAAGCGTGTGCGGCTAAAAGTCATCGGAGTGGTTTCCTCTTTCATGGATTCAGATATTGCTGGTCAGGCTCATCAGCGGCAGCATGATCGCCAGCATGATCACCGCGACCATGCCCGCCATCACCACCGTCAGCGCCGGTACGAGCGCGGCGAGCATGCGGTCGATACCGCGCTTGGCCTCGACGTCGAACACATCGGCGACCTTCATCAGCATGGTGTCCAGTTCGCCCGCCTGTTCGCCGACCTCGATCATTTGCAGCGCCAGATCCGGCAGCAGCGGTTGCGCGCCGAACGCACTGGCCAGCGTGCCGCCGCCCTTCACCGACTCGGCAGCCTGCTCCACCTGCGCCTGCAAGGCGCGGTTGGTGCAGACCTGGCGAGCGATCACCAGCGCCTGCAACAACGCCACTCCATTGGTCAACAGCGTGCCAAGCGTTCGAGTCAGACGCGCTGCCTCGATGCGTTGCAGCAAGGGACCGATTACCCGAATGCCGAGTATGCGGCGGTCGCGGCGTTCACGGCGCTGTGGGTCGCGCATGCGAATGGCCATGCCCCAGATCAGCGCGATCAGGCTCGCCAGAACAGCCAGGCCGTAGTTGCTCAAAAATTGTCCGAGGTTGAGAATGACCTCGGTGATCAACGGAATCGGCACGCCGAGATCCTTGAAGATCGGTACGAATTGCGGCACTACATAGGCCAGCAACAGGGCCAGCGAGCCCAGTACGCCGATCACCAGAAAGGCCGGATAGATCAGCGCGTTGATGACCTCGCCACGCAGCAGCTGGCTACGTTCAAGGTAATCACTCAATTGACGCAGCGTGCTTTCCAGCGCGCCCCCGGCTTCACCGGCGCGGACCATGCTTATATAAAGTGGCGAAAACTGTGTGCCCTCTTCTTCCAGCGCAACGGACAACGGCTTGCCGGCCTTGACCTGTTCGCGGATGCGCTCGATCAATGCCTTGGTCTGCGGTTGTCCAGGCTGTTTGAGCAGAATTCCAAGAGATCGTTCCAACGGCTGTCCGGCACCGAGCAACGTTGCGAGCTGCTGCGTGAAACTGACCAGCGCTGCCCCATTGAGCAAGCCGCTGCCCAGTGCGCGGCGCAACCCGCCCATACCGACCGCGTCAATCTGCAAGACCATCAGGCCACGTTTTTGCAGCGCGGCGATTGCAGCATCCTGGTCGCGGGCTTCCAGCGTGCCGTTCTGCGGCGCACCTTGAGCATCCAGTGCGCGGTACTTGAACAGGCTCATGTGCCTTCACCTCGGGTGACGCGCAGCACTTCCTCCAGCGAGGTCACCCCGGCAACGGCCTGGCGCAGGCCCTCTTCATGCAGCGTGCGCAACCCGCCGCGTCTGGCAGCTTCTTCCAGCGTCGAAGCGTCGGCGTGGCGCATCAACAGACTGCGCAGCTCTTCGTTCATGACCAGCAACTCGGTGATTGCACTGCGCCCCCGGTAACCGCCGCCAGGTGCATCGGCACGCGGGCGATACAGGCGAATCGGGCGCTCGTCAGTGAAGCGCTCCAGCCCGTGCTCGGCAATCAACTCCGGCGGCGCATCGAAGGCTTCACGCGTTGCCGGATCAAGACGGCGGACCAGACGCTGGGCCAGAATGCCGTTGACCGTCGAGGCGATCAGGTAGCTTTCGACGCCCATGTCCAGCAGACGGGTAATACTCGCCGCCGCGCTGTTGGTGTGCAGCGTCGAGAGCACCAGGTGACCGGTCAACGAGGACTGAATGGCGATACGGCAGGTTTCCAGGTCACGCATCTCACCGATCATGATGACATCCGGGTCCTGACGCACGATGGAGCGCAGTGCCCCGGCGAAGTCCAGGCCGATGGAAGGCTTGACCTGAATCTGATTGATGCCCTCGAGCTGATACTCGACCGGGTCTTCGACGGTGATGATCTTGCGCTCGGCGGTATTGAGCCGTGAGAGCGCAGTATAAAGAGTGGTGGTCTTGCCGGAGCCGGTCGGCCCGGTGACCAGCAGAATGCCGTGCGGACGCTCCAGCACGTCGAGAAATTCATCCAGCCGCTCGCCGTCGAAACCCAGGCTGGGGAAATCGAAATTGATGGTCTGCCGGTCCAGCAAACGCATGACCACCGATTCGCCGAAGCTGGTGGGCACCGTAGACACCCGCAGGTCCAGCTCCTTGCCCTGGATGCGCAGCATGATCCGGCCATCCTGCGGCAGACGACGCTCGGCGATGTCCAGCCGCGCCATGATCTTCACCCGGGAAATAACCGCCGCCGAAGAACTGGACGGTGGCGCTTCGGCCTCATGCAGCACGCCGTCGATGCGATAGCGCACTTTTAACTGGCTCTCGAACGGCTCGATATGAATGTCCGACGCACGCTGTTCGACCGCGCGTTGCAGAATCAGGTTGACCAGACGAATGACCGGCGCTTCGGAGGCCAGATCCTTGAGGTGCTCGATGTCTTCCAGCGAGCCGCCCTCCTCATCCAGGTTCTCGATCAGGGTGCCCATTGCCGAGCGGCCCTGTCCGTAATAACGCTCAATAAGGGTTTCGACTTCATTGCGCGGCCCGATGGACAGCCGCACCGGCACTTCGCAGGCATAAGCGATGGCCTGGAACGGGTACAACGTACCGGGGTTGGCGCTGAGCAATTGCAGCCCTTGATCGCTCCAGCCTACGGGCACGACTTGATAGTGGCGCATGAAGCGCTCGGTCAAAGGCGGCAAGGGGTCGAGCAGCGGCGGCACAGCGTCAGCAAGTAGCAGCGGTGCCTGCAACAGGGCTGCCCATGCGCGGGCCAGTTCAAATTCGGAAACCAGACCCAGACGAGTCAACAGCCCGAGCAGCTCGGTGCCTTCAGACTCTTGCTGCAAACGTTGCGCCCGCTCCAGATCGGCCATTTTCAGACCCGCGTGCTCGGTCAGCCAGGCGCAAACCTGCGCGGCATCCGGAATGAGGAGGCGGGAAACATCGACGGGAACTGGCGGCATGAATGAGGGCATTTTGCTACTTCGGAGGGACATGTTACAGCACTCTCCGACTGGAAAGTGCTGTGCTCGAAGGCTTCAAACGATCAATTTGACTGCTTTTGAGGGGTTGCGTTCTGCGGGCGACCACCTTTTGTCGCTTCGGTCTTCTGGTTTTGCGCCTTCTGCGCTGCCTTGTCGTCCTGGGTCTGAGTCATGACCGTCGAATCGCTTGCACCGGATGTTGCATCGTCATCGGTCGCTTCAGCGGCAACTACTGCACCACTAAGGGCCAGACCCAGAACAACGCCCGCACTGATTACAGAGAATTTCATCGTAGTTAACTCCACAGAAAAAAGAAGTGAATTCTGCAAAAGGCAGAAATCGGATAAAGACCGGGCAAGAAATAGCGTACAGCACGCATCGCAACTTGCGAGCTGTCTTTCTTCGTCCTGAAAAATCTTAAACCCATCGACCAGTAGGTTTAACAAGAGTTCCTAAATTGTAAAGAAAAAATACGAAATGAAAGAAAAATACGCTTTTATTTGACATTTATGCCTTGTTTTAGGGTTAAGGAGACGCTGAACAA
>NZ_LJQT01000054.1:0-1671 GCF_001400515.1 Pseudomonas meliae
TGGTCGCCGATGCTTCGAGCCAGGGCCTTTTGGTACAGGCCGTAAAACTCGCTGTTGTCGCGCAGGCCATCCAACGCCTTACGGGCGGCGTTGGCGTTCATGTCATTGATCAGGATTCGCTTGACCGGCGCGGTGTTGCCGAAATGAACCAGGACTTCATCGACCAGCAACTGGCCTTCGTCGTCCGGGTCACCGGCGTGGATAATTTCCGAGGCGCGACCGATCAGCTGCTGGACCACTTTTAGCTGGTCGCTGGTACGGGCAATGGGCTGGTACTTGGCCGGACGCAGCTTCAGGGGCAAATCGGCCTGAACCCAGTTTTTATAATCAGGGTTGTGCACCTCGGGCGGGGCCAGTTCGAGCAGGTGGCCCACGCACCAGGTGACGATATCGTGGCTGCCGCACTCGAAATAGCCGTTCTTGCGTATGACGGTGCCCAAGGCCTCGGCAATGACCTGGCCCAGGGCGGGTTTTTCTGCAATAAAAAGTCTCATCGATCATGATCTCTATGATGACAATGGTGTATGAATGTGCATTTAGTAAGGGAAGTGCTCCAACAGAGGAGCCGATTACAAATAACGCGCCCCACTTATGCCGAGGCTATTGATGAGAAAAGCTCGATTCGCAAACCCCCACGGCGACCTGGTTGACCCTGTCGAATTTGTTTCACGTGCTCCTGCGAACTACAGAGCGCTTCAGGTTCTTCCTAACTGCGACGCTTGCCATGAAGTCGTTCATCTATATGGCGTCAATACGCCAAACGTGGAAACCACACCACGATTTGATCACGCAAATTT
Organism: Pseudomonas meliae; assembly: GCF_001400515.1. NCBI lineage: Bacteria > Pseudomonadati > Pseudomonadota > Gammaproteobacteria > Pseudomonadales > Pseudomonadaceae > Pseudomonas > Pseudomonas meliae. The sequence goes on from NZ_LJQT01000054.1 coordinate 798, forward strand.
ATCGAAAGAAGCCAACCCGCTTGACGATTGCATCCTGGCCCAGCGCACACGCCGCTTTCGCGGCATGGAGCCCGATGGATACGATGATGCGCGAGGCGAGCAGTTGCGCAAGCAATTCATCAACGATGAAAACCTGAAAACTGCCTATTCCTTTTGTTTAGCCCTTTGTGGAAAAGGCAACCTGCCCAAGAGTCATTTTCGATCCATGATAGCGCGCGCAGACAAAAAGAGAGTGTGGTCGTATGTAGGTATCGAAGTTTGGGCTATCCCTTACATACTGTTGACCCTTGAAGACTTTAGTGCCGAAAACAAAAGTGGCATGTCGTATGGCTTCCATTTTGTCTTCGATAAACGCAAAGGGAGTAACGCCTCCGCCATTTGGGACACTGTCAACCCTTGCAAATTGCTAAAAGTCTATTCCGATAGCGGTAACCCCACTCACGACTCTCCCTTTAGTGTGTCTAAAAACGCACTGACCTTGATGGCAGGTAATACTTCATGGGTGAAGTTGCAAGGCTTACTTCCTTGAGTTGGGGATGGCCGGTAAGACGCCATTGGGATCGCGCAAATTGGAGACGCCGTAGATGTCAATGATGCGTAAGTCCGATGGGCAACTGGCGTATTCACTCCCCTCGTAACCGCTTCTCATATCATGATCGAATCGACTGATCATGGTTTCCAGGGCACCCACCGCTTCGTCAAAGCTCGGACACTCTGCATAGGCATCATCCTCAGATTGCACCGTGCACGGGTGGTACTCCAGTGCCACCCGCGTCCAATGATCAAAACGCTCAAACAGCAAAGGCACTGTTTGGGCATTCACAAACCGGTTGGTCCATGTCAAAAGAGCCACAAATACGCCGGATTTCATTGC
>NZ_LJQT01000449.1:0-4913 GCF_001400515.1 Pseudomonas meliae
GTCTACACCCTCTTAGGCGTAGGCTATCAATGTCCGTCTGAATGACTACCGATGACGGGCGTTTATGTTCAATCCGCCCAGCATCAGAGCCGCCGGGGCGCGGCTCGCCCTGATGCCCAGCTTCCGACCCATTAAGGTCGGTGGCGACAGGCAGAAGTCGGCCAATAGCTGTCGCTCGAGCTTAGCGGTTAATGTCAGCCTGAAAGGGGTCCTGTGTTTCGAGCCGCAGTTATTAATGGCCTCCCCAGTAGCACTCTGCCCATTGCTAGATGTATCGTCTCCTTTCGTCATTATGCGCAGCCAGGGAGGAAAGCCAGTGATTTCTATCGGCGATATCTACAATCAAGACATCAACTTCCTATTCGGATCAGGAGCATCATTCGGCCTGCTCCCGACCCTCCAGCTGCAGGTCCAGACTGGAGAGGGCAACTCGCGCTACACGTTGGAGGAACTAGCCACCAAATTCGAGCGCGAGGGCGACCGGCGTCTCATTCCATTGTTTATGCACTACTACGCCAGCTGTATCCGCCCTGCCGAGCAAATTAGCCTGGAACAGGCGGTGACCGGAGAAGCAGGTGCCACGGTTATCAAGAACTACCGCACCTTCCTAACGACAGCACTCGAAATGGTAAAGCGGCGCAAAGCGCTGGATCGCCGTTGCAATGTGTTCACGACGAACTATGACGGTTGCTTCCCGCTCGTGGCTGACGCGCTTATCAAGGAAGGCTGCATTGACTTCGTGCTAAATGACGGTGCGCGAGGATTCACGCGGCGCATGTTACAGGCCCGAAATTTCGGGTCATACCTTTGCCAGGCCGGTGTCTTCGGCCGTTATCAGAGCAGCATTCCTCAAATCAATCTGATCCATTTGCATGGGTCGGTCTACTGGAGCAAGTTGGACGCAGCGATTCAGGTTGGCTACGACCTGTCTAACCGCGAAAGTCTGCTGGATGCTGACGCTATGGCGATGTTGCAACCATTTTCGACTGCGCTTACTAACCCTGCATCGACGCTTACCGACGTCCCAGCCACAGATTTTTCCACTGAAGAATTGGTGGCGTTCTGGGACAAATATGAACAGATTCCTATTGTCAACCCGACCAAGTGGAAGTTCCACGAGACGGTCTACGAGGAGCATTACTATCAAATGCTTCGGCTGCTCAGTTATGAGCTTGAGAAACCAAACGCCGTACTCATCACCTTCGGGTTCTCGTTTGCCGACGAGCATATCCTGAACCTCGTCATGCGTTCTCTCTCCAATCCGGGGCTGCAGGTGTTTGTTTGCTGTTACAGCCAAGCTGGGCACGCCGAAATGGAGGACAAATTCAAGGGCAACCGTAACGTCAAATGCCTCATGCTACAGAGTGGGGTAATGGATTTTACCGCATTCAATGAGCAGGTATTGGCTTGGCCGGAGGCTACGGCTCTTGCACCGGCTACCCCCATACCTCCAGCAGCTATTCCTGTGACCGATGCAGACCTCGAGCCCCTGATATGAGTATTCGCGTTGGCGAGGTCATCGCCGTCCATGGAACAAAATTGGTTCTGAAGATCGATGAACAGTCGAGCAAGGAAACCCTGTTCTATGAAGGAGAGAGGTACAAGGGAGTCTCAATCCGCGAATACCTATCCATTCAGCGTGGCTTCCGCGAAATCATCTGCATCGTCGAGGGCGAGTATCTGGATGAAAGCCGCACTGAGGTGCATGATGGTCGGCAAACGTTTGTGCGAAAGGTAGAGGCTAGGCCGATTGGATACTTCGACCGTTCTGGTTTCACTCAGGGCATCAAGTATCTACCGATGATCCAGGATGCGGCTTACCTGCTTCCAGAGGAGAAAATCAGGTCTATCTTCGACCGCAAGGCGGACAGTGATTTCAGAATTGGGACTATGCTGAAAGAGGAAATCGCGATTGGGTTGCCGTGGAAACGGCTCTTCAATAGCCATATCGGTATCTTCGGCAATACCGGAAGCGGCAAGTCGAATACTCTGGCAAAGCTTTACACTGTTCTTTTCGATCAAAAGTTGCCTCTCATTACAGGTAAGAGCCGTTTCATCATCTTGGATTTTAATGGTGAGTACGGCGGTGAGCAGCTCGTGGCTGCGGATCACAAAGCCGTTTATCAACTGTCCACGCTTACCGCTCCAAACCTGAACGATCTAGCTTCACGGTTCCCGCTGGCAACGCAGGAATTTTGGCAGCTCGAGACTATGGCTCTGCTTTTTCAGGCTACCCCGAACACGCAAAGGCCATTCCTCAACCGTGTCATCTTAGGTAGGGAACGCTATGGAGCCATTCCGGGAGCACTCGCGAATTATGCGAAGCTGATGTTCCATACTTCGTTCTGCGCCGGAGAGGTCAAGACGGCGACGCTGGATTTGATGCGCACCGCCTCGCGGCTTATGGGAAATCAGCAGGTGCAGGACATGCTGGCAGGTGTGGTCTGGCACCGGCTTGGTGCGCGCTTCACTTACCAGGGGCGGTTCATAGGTACCGATGGCGCACAGTACGCGGCGGATATCGCTCCAATTGTAGAGACACTAGATGCCGCAGCCCTCGATGAGTTCGACCAGCTTGTGCTACGCGTCAACTTGCAGCTGATGTCAGATCTGAACGCCGGATACGTTCAGTTTGAGCATATCCAGCCACTTCTGAAGCGCGTCGAGTCTTCACTCGCCAACCTGCGTAAAGTGTTGTCTGTTTCGGATGCAGCACCAGATGAGCGGCTGCTCACGGTCATCTCGATGCGCCGCTGCAACAACGAGATTAAGAAGGTCCTGCCTCTACTGTTCGCGAAGCATTACTACAACAGTCACAAGGCCACGGTCACCAATCCGCCCGACCGGACCATCCACCTCATCGTCGATGAGGCGCATAATATCCTGTCCGATCAGTCTGCGAGAGAAAGTGAAACCTGGAAGGATTATCGGCTCGAGCAGTTCGAAGAGATCATTAAGGAGGGACGCAAGTTTGGGATGTTCATTACCATCGCCAGCCAGCGTCCGGCTGATATCTCGCCCACAATCGTCTCGCAGCTTCACAATTTCTTCATTCACCGCTTGGTGAATGATCGGGATCTTTACTTGATCGACAATACAATCTCTACGCTGGATTCTTTGTCTCGTAGCCTCATCCCTGGACTCTCACAAGGGTGTTGCGTGATCACTGGTACTGCTTTTGAGCTGCCGATGGTGATCCAGGTGGATAGACTGCTAGATGGTAAGCAACCTGCCAGTGAGGACGTCGATCTCGACAGGCTTTGGAGTGATGCTCTGGCAGTTGGGACGGAGGAGTAAAGCCAGTCGCAGCAGCAATGGTGCTGCACAACCTTCTCTCGCAGGCTAAAGCGGTCAATCAAGAACAACTGCTGAGCGACTGCTTTTGGCCTAAAGCACCCGGTCATGAGTCGGGTGTTGGCAGCGCAGGGCAAGCTGCAGCCCTTAAGACCTTGAGTGACCAGCAACTTATAGGCGCTAAAGGTTATCTATCTGTTGATTGAGGAGGCAGGCGCAAAGGCTCATAGATCTTGAAGCGCTTGCGCGCTGTGGCATCTCCATAAAGTCATCAATCATCTGGGGCATCGGTCAGCAAAGTCTCTAGGGAGTTGCTGGCATGGGGTCTCGGGGCGTAGCCCTGAGCAGGGCGGTAGGCATCGTAAGGAAGTGAAACGACTGCAGCGAGGCCGGTTGTGGGGACGCCATTTATGGCGGGAGTACAAACCCTACCCTGTCCCAGTTCTTATCCACCAAATGGTTGCCGCCGTTGTGGACGATTTTGGTCAGAGAAGTTGTCTGGACGTAGGTGCTGGATTTCTTGGTCCTTGATGAATAAAAGCATCGTTGAGGAGGGGGCAGGGGAATCGTCCAATGACTCGATAAACACAAGAATCAGGCGCCTTCGGCCTAACAAAATTGATCATCAAAATATTTTGCGAAGTGAGCGCGGTAATTTTCAGAAAACACCGCAACACGACGCTGTACAAAGCACGGCGTTGGCTGTGATGGTGTCGGTATTGTGAAGTGCGCGCAGTTGCCGTTGGTGACTGTGCCTGGATCACTCGGGTAAAGAAGAGAACAACATCTGGGAGCACAGGGAAAGGTAGATCCGGTGATGCTGAGGGAGGCATTCGGTAGGCAAATCTGGATACGTCATCCATATCTGGAGTAAACGCTATGAGTGAAAGCTGGCTGAAGAAAATGTGGTCGCTCGCACTGCGACGGAAATCTGTAGAAGCGATGAACGGGCGTAAGCCGTTTACCAGGTGCGGAACCCTCATGGTCTATGCGGGAGAGCTCAAGCTGATACCTGAACTCATTCCGGAGTCAAAACCTGCCAGAAGCTCCACGCCGCCCGATTCAGATTGAGTGCAGCATCTCAGGGTGGCTGAACGCCTGTCAGTAAAAGTGGAACGCCTTAACTGATACCCACTTTGGGTCGCCGGTACGCAGGGCTAGCTGCTCAGACTACCTTCCTGATCAAACAGCGCTCTGGCTGAGGGGCCATAGGTCGCGATGACATTCTCGATGGTATCCCGGTCGTTACAGTTCAAACTGCGGGTCAGGTCGAAGAGGGTGTTTCGCTCGGCTTTCCACAAGCTGATGATTTCAGCATTCGGCCCGGCTTTCTTTCGCTCGTAGAATATTGACTCGGAGCGGAGCGCTATCAAGCAGCCCAAGACGTCCTGGGCGATTTCCAGTCTATGAGCATCTGATGGTTGGATCATTGTTAAGACCTCCTGCTGATCAGTATCAGTACGTCGCGTGGTAGTTTCTGGATTTTTGAATGCTTCGTAATCGATGCTCATCGGGGCTGTCGCCCGGCTGTTGTGGACTGCGTCGACTGTCAGCTGGGAGGCATCCCGCGATCCAGGATACGTTTTTGACAGGTGCTGCTGTTAGGGAGGCGCTGCAAA
>NZ_LJQT01000214.1:0-7500 GCF_001400515.1 Pseudomonas meliae
CCCTAACCAGCCCGAACACAAAAAAACTGATACTCCCTTCAAAAACTACGTGCTGCCCATCAACCAGGACTGATCACCCCCTCGCCAGCACGCGGCAGCAAAGCCGCGTCAGCGCAACATACTGCTCCAGTCGTCACACATCAAAAACCCAGCGTTTATTCCCAAACCCCTTCTGCGCATTCTGCTCCTATAATGCCGCGCATACTGAACAGTCGTTTCTTCCGCATGCGACCCCGTACAGGGTTCTCGCCTCAGGTGCCTTAATGGATTTCAACCCGCTTGACCTTATTCTGCATCTCGACGTCTACCTTGACCTGTTGGTGACCAACTACGGTACGTGGGTCTACGCGATTCTGTTTCTGGTGATTTTCTGCGAAACCGGGCTGGTGATCATGCCCTTCCTGCCAGGCGACTCGCTGCTGTTCATCGCCGGAGCCGTGGCTGCCGGCGGCGGCATGGACCCGGTCCTGCTGGCCGGGCTGCTGATGCTGGCGGCGATTCTGGGCGACAGTACCAACTACGTCATTGGCCGCACTGCGGGCGAAAAACTGTTCAGCAACCCCAAATCGCGCATCTTCCGCCGCGACTACCTGCTGCGCACCCAGGACTTCTATGAGCGCCACGGCGGCAAAACCGTAACACTCGCGCGTTTCCTGCCGATCATCCGCACGTTCGCTCCATTCGTGGCCGGTGTGGGCAAAATGTCCTATCCGCGCTTCGTGGGTTTCAGCATATTGGGCTCAGTGCTGTGGGTCGGCAGCCTGGTGACACTGGGCTTCTTCTTCGGCAACGTGCCGTTCATCAAGCACAACCTGACCTTGCTGGTGCTGGCAATCATCCTGCTGTCGCTGGTGCCGATGATCATTGGTGTGGTTCGCAGCCGTAGCGCGCCTCCGGCAGACGCACGCTGAATCATGTGGTCGTTCAGCAACTGGCGCAGGCAGCGCACGCTCGCCAGACACCCGGTTGCTGACGAGCTGTGGCAGAAGGTGCGTGGACGTCTGCCGATCCTCGATGGGCTGAGCAGCGGGCAGCATGCGCAATTGCGTGACGCCTGCGTACTGTTTCTAAATGACAAACACCTCAGTGCACTGCCGGGCGTTGATCTGGATGACGAGCAGCGATTGTTTCTCGCCGCCCAGGCGCAACTGCCTCTGCTGAATCTGGGCGAACGGAACTGGTATCAGGGCTTTCACGAGATTGTGCTGTACCCCGACGACTTCGTCAGCCCGCAGCGCCATCGCGATGCCAGTGGCGTGGAGCACGAGTGGGATGGCGAACACAGCGGCGAAGCCTGGCTGCAGGGCCCGGTGATTCTGGCCTGGCCGGGCGTGTTGAGCAGCGGCGACTGGGATGGCTACAACCTGGTGATCCATGAACTGGCGCACAAGCTCGACATGCTCAACGGCGACGCCAATGGGCTGCCGCCGCTGCACAGCGATATGCAGGTGACCGAATGGGCTCGCGTCATGCAAAGCCCGTTCGATGATCTCAACCGGCAACTGGACCACAACCCCGACGCCGAGCCCGCTATCGATCCCTATGCCGCAGAAGACCCTGCCGAGTTTTTCGCCGTGACCAGCGAATACTTCTTCAGCGCACCCGACCTGCTGCACGACAGTTACCCGGCAGTCTACGAACAACTGAAGGCGTTTTACCGGCAAGACACTCTCGCCAGACTGAACCTGCTGCGTCAGCAGGACCCGGCTTACCGGGACAACTGACAGCCGCCAAGGCCATGCGTGGCAACCAAAACAGAATATGCCTATAATCCTGACCACTTTTTGGCGGTTCGCGCCAAAATCTGTCTGGTCAACTATGGGGGCAATGCCCAATGAGCTACAGCAAGATTCCGGCAGGCAAAGACCTTCCGAACGACATCTACGTCGCGATCGAAATCCCGGCCAACCATGCGCCGATCAAGTACGAAATCGACAAAGAAACCGATTGCCTGTTCGTTGACCGTTTCATGGCCACCCCGATGTTCTACCCGGCCAACTACGGTTTCATCCCTAACACGCTGGCTGACGACGGCGACCCGCTGGACGTGCTGGTGGTGACGCCTTACCCGGTGTCCCCAGGTTCGGTCATCCGTGCCCGCCCGGTCGGCATTCTGCACATGACTGACGACGGCGGTGGCGATGCCAAGGTTATCGCAGTGCCACACGACAAGCTGTCCCAGCTGTATGTCGACGTCAAAGAGTACACCGACCTGCCAGCCCTGCTGCTTGAACAGATCAAGCACTTCTTCGAGAACTACAAGGATCTCGAAAAAGGCAAATGGGTAAAAATCGAAGGTTGGGGCAATGCTGACGCTGCCCGCGCCGAGATCACCAAATCGGTTGCAGCGTTCAAAGGCTGATCACTGATCTGGCGTTTCAGGGCACGTCACACACGTGCCCTGAAACACGCTTGACCCCTTCCCTGCCGCTGCTCCCCGCTAATACCGTTCCTTGAAACACACCTATCCATTTTTTTGCAGAGCACACGTTTAAAAATGCGTTCGACTTTTAGGCGCTCGATAAACAGTTCGTTAACTCCCGTATAGCAAGGGTAAACGCCCGATACGTCGTTTAGCCAAAAAAGCGCTATTACGGAATCTGCCTACACGATATTCATTCCATCCGTAGTCCGAATAGCCGCCACCCCCTTGGGATAACGTCGATCTCAACACCTCGTTCATTTAAACGCCCAAGCGACGTCCGTAGACTTCGCCCTATGAATACATCAGGCGATCGACTCCGCATCCTCCTTCGGGAGTGCCATCTCACAGCGACCGACTTTGCGGCCAACCGCAAAATCACGCCGCAACACGTCAATAACTGGTTCAAGCGTGGCGTGCCCATGGCGCGGATCGATGAGGTGGCTGAACTGTTAACCGTAAACGCACGCTGGCTGCGCACGGGCGACGGGCCCAAACATCCCAATGAATCGGCCAATGAAAACACTGGTGAAGACACACGCATGGTCATCCAGCAGACCAGAAACGTCCTGCGCGGCGATGTGGAAATTCAGATCTACACGGAGGTTGAATCCACTCATGGCGTCGGCAAAACCGTCCTTTCCGAAGCCCCTGGGCAAAAAATCCGCCTGCCCGTGCAAGTTCTGCAAACCATGGGCATCGACCCAAAAAACTGCATGTGTGTCGCCATGGTCGGCAACAGCATGGCCGACAAGATCCAGGACGGCTCGATTCTCGGCGTCGACCGCGAACTGACCCAGGTCATCGACGGCGAAATCTACGCCCTCGAGCACGGCGGCATCCTGCGCGTGCACTACCTCTACCGCATGCCCAATGGCGGTCTGCGCCTGCGCAGCCATAACGACGCCGAATACCCGGACGAACTGTTCAGTGCCGAAGACATCGACCGGGAGAAAATACGGATTCTGGGCTGGATATTCTGGTGGTCGACACTCAACAGTCGGCGCAATGCGATGCTGCTGTTGTGAGGCGTTTGGGGTTGAAAGGCATTCGGGCTGGGCATTGGCGGAGAATTTCAGTATTCTGTGCGCCATCCAGAGCACCTGACGCAGTCATGCGATGCGGTGTTTGAATGGGGCATGTGATCCGTTTGCCCTGTTGTCTATTCGCGCTTCTTCAAGAGGCGCACCTGTTGAAGGTGATTGCGGTCTATCAAAAATAGATCGGAACCGCCTACGAGAAGCCGGCCACAAGCCGGCTTTTTAATGCCTCCCGCGTTCTTCTCGCGGCTGGGCAGTGGATATCATCTACTTGAGAAGCTTCCCGCCAAATCAGCCGTTGACGGTACTTTGCTGGTTGTCCCGGTCGAAACCCACTTTAGGATAATCCCAAGTCAGGTTTATTCAGGTAACCGGACTATTAGAGGGTTTGCCACGTGAAAACCATCCATAACGCCCGCTACCAAGCGTTGCTTGATCTTGTGCTGGAAGCGCGCAGCGCAGCCGGTATGACGCAAAAAGAATTGGCCGTCAGGCTAGGGCGGCCGCAGTCATTTGTCTCAAAGACGGAGAACGCCGAGCGCAGGCTCGATGTCATTGAGTTCATGGATGTCTGTCGGGGGATCGGGACTGACCCGTATGCGCTGCTCAGCAAGCTGGACTCTATGGCTCGCCTGTAATCGACAATCGCGAAGCTTTGCTGGATGAGCGCTTGCGTGAAAAACGACTCATAGCGATTCAATGCAGTGCGTTTTGGTCAGATATAGGACGATCACGGACACACATCTACGCCCCGCCCTCTCCACAGCTTCCAGACCTGTTCCCAACCGTCTTCGTGACTCGGCCCCGAGACGACAATCAGTTGGCTGCACGCACCGTTGCCCAGTTGCCTGCTGTAACCCTTTGCCAGTTCAGTCGGGATCATTTCGTCACGCGTGCCCGACAAGTGACGCTGAGGTATCAATGCCAGGCGCTGAATGTAATCGAGTGGGTCCAACGATCCATTGAGAGGCGAAAGTCCTTTTAGTGCTGTCCACTGATTCGGGGCCAGATTGCCAGCGATGGTCTGGATCCGGGTGATGTCGTTTCGTTGTCCAGCCAGTAGCAACGCTAGGGTTGCGCCGCCTGAATAACCAATCAGCTCGAACTCGTTATTACCGTAACGTTGTTTCATATGGTCCAGCGCACTGCTGAGGCTGGTGACCACTGCCTGGGAGAAACGGCGATTGGTCCAGAGGGCAGCGTTGCAAGCCGGGGCCGTGATGAATTGGCAAGGTCGTGCCAGATAGGCGCTGGGCGTCGGGTCGTTGACTGCCAGCTGCGGCACGAGGAGCTTACGTGGGCTCGGCTCGATACTGGGTTGAGTGGCGGTGGCCCAGGCATGACCGTCGCCTTCCAGATAGACCCGCAGACGGTTCGCTCTGAAGGTCTCTGGCGGTAACAGCGCCGCCAGTGGAAAGGGCTGTGCCGACAGAATCTGCATCTGTCGGCCATGCTGGTTGGCCAATTGCTGTAGATCAGCGCGCGGAGACTGACAACCGGCGATGGCTCCGCTCAACAGCAGCGCCATCACGACTGCAAGGGTACCGCCTAAGCGTTTTCGACCGAGGCGGTAACTCCACATCAAAAGTCGTAACGCACTTTTGCAGAGAACACATCGGCATCGAAGCCTGATTTACCGATGTAGTCATAGTTGACGCCCAGTGTGACGGCACCCAGTTTGTAATCGGCACCCACACCCGCTTCGTAACTGTCACGCACAGCCTTGGCACCGCTGGTTACAAACGGTGTACTGCCGAGCAAAAAGGTGGACGTGCTCTGCGCTTCGTCGGCGGCGAAGTCGTGGTAGGCCATCAGTTTGGCTTGTGGCTCCAGTGTTCCGGCGCCCAAGAGGAAGCTGCCAGCCACGCGCATGCCTGCGCCCAGCTCAATGGTTTCATAACGCTGGTCTTCAACCTTTAACGCAGCCGACGAGCCTTTCTCACGATAGCCGTCGATGTTCACTTGGCTGTAACGCGCCGCCAGGCGTGGTTCGACCAATACTTGCGGGTTGACGTGATAGGTGTAGCCACCCACCAGATTCAGGCCCAGCAGGTCACTGTCGTAATCTGCCTTGGCACGCGTACCTGCAATGCTGCGTTTGCCCTGGTTGTCGTTGAGGCCGTAAGTCAGGCTTGTATCGACAAAGTAATTGCCTTGTTCGAAGCCGCTGTACAGCGTGAATGCATGGCTATCGACTTCGGTCTTGTTGCCACTTTTGCCATTCACGTCGGTATTGATGAAGCTGTACGCCAACCCCAGCGTCAGGTTGTCGTTGAGCTTGCCGTCAGCGCCCACCGCGACTCCGCTGCTGTACGCGTTATAGCCAGCAATTCCGTCACGCTGGCCTTGAGTGGCATCGCTGTAGAGCGACTGGACCCAAACCCCGGCATTCTTGAAACCTTCGCCAGAAGACGCGCCGCGTATCGAGCTGGTGCGGCTGCCCGTTACGTTGCTGATCAGACCCTGGCTGGTAGTAGCGGCGCTTCTGGCCCCGCCGTTGACCTCCGGCGACAGCTGCGAGGCCAGCTTGGCAAGCTGCCCTCCGTCAGCGTTCAGCAAAAGCTGTTTGAACGCATCGCTGTCGTTCAGCTTGCTGATGATGCTGTCGCCGGTCAGGTTGACCAGTGTGGTCTGTTCATTAACTGAGCCGCCGTTGTTGGCAACTACCTGAGCGACCTCTTCCTTGCCCTTGGCGGTGACCACAGCTACAACGTCTTTGCCGTCAACGGTATAGCTGTCGATTTTAAGTAGCGCCGAGGTACTGACTACATCCAGTTTGCCAGCAGGGTCGACCGCGCGCCCATCCTTGGTCAGCAGTTCGATCCTGCCTGATTCGATGAGCGTGTAAGCAGTGCCGTTGGCATTGAAGTCGTCACCCTTGGCCGCGAGCTTTACTTGCGCTCCCGGTTCGAACTGAGTAGTGCCGGTAACTTTCAGCACCGCGGTTTTAGTATCAGTGACCTTACTCAGATTCAGGCCGAGTGCCGAATTGCCGTCGACATACAGATCGCCGCCAATGCTGCTGTGTGCGGACTCGAAAGTCATGGTAGTAGGACTGTCGGAGGTGCCACCAACATAAACCGATCCGCCGCTCTTGAGGCGAATGTTGTAGCCATCTTTACGGCTGTCAGTACCTGTGAAGGAAGTATCCCCCTCCAGCTCGATATTGCTTACGTCGATCAGGTTACCGACAACGACGCTGCCCTTTCTCAGGATCAGCTCGATCGGACGATTGCTTCCAGAAGCGTCGATAGCCCTGTCAGCGGAAATGATCGAACCTTCGTTATAGATATTGAAGTCGCCCCGTTCGATGTACCAAGGCTGAGCGCCGATCATAGAGAATTTAGTAGTGCCCATCACGATAGCAGCGCTCTCGCCGCGGATCGTCCCGGTGTTGGTTATGTCCGCACTATTGCCTATCATAGTGGCCCCGTCGATTCGAAGACCTTGAGACCCCGCGCCGCTAGCGGAGAGGCTGCCATGGTTTTCGAAGAATTTCAGGCTCGTGGCGACGTCCAGGGCCGTCGCGCCTTGACCGGAAACTTCAACCAGACCGTGGTTGATGACGTTGCCGTTGATCCTACCGCCCTCCAGGCTGATGCCTTTGGCTCCTTCACCACTAGCAAAGGTGCCGGAGCCACTGATGTTCCCGTTGAGGATAAGGTTCTTTTCAACGGTCGAACCACTTAGCTGAATCGCATCTTTAACCGCACTCCCCGAATAGGCACCGTTGATCTCAAGATTGCCGGTATGGGTCTGACGCTCGCTTTTGTAGCCAGCGTTGGTCAGTTGGACTGTTTCAGCAAAAGCCGGAACGGCAGTTGCAGCCACAGCCATGGCGAGAAGGGTCTTGCGAAACATCACAGAGTTCAAGATTCATTCCTTATGTTGGGGGCGCTGCCATGCTTGTCGAAAACCTGTCGCAGCGAAAAGTGGCCATTGGCCACACAGAAGAGCGCGGCGAGAATAAAGTAACCGACTTGAAATAACATCAACTATTATCGGCGCAATCGCACTTCGCTAAGGAAGCTCCGAGCA
>NZ_LJQT01000194.1:0-482 GCF_001400515.1 Pseudomonas meliae
TTTCGATGCATCGCTCAAAGCGCTGGTTATGCAAGCCGATAGGGCTCAGGTGGCGGCGAACTGAGTCTAGGTCGCGCCTGGTTCATGTCCGGTTGTTGATGACCTGAGCAAAATTCGCGTTGAACGCGAACTGCGACACACCCAGCACGGAGGTGATGGTTCGCGAACCGCTGCCTTGTAGTTGTATCTGTCCGCAGTGATTGTCCTGCGGTGTAATGCTCGTGTTGACGGACAGAAACTGCTCATCAATTTTCGTCGCTTCAATACCGCCTGCCATCAGCATCGTTGCCAGCGGATCGAATATCGGTACCGGATAACCTTCGGCGTGCGTGCCTGATTTGGTTTCAAGCACTTGCTTGACCAGCAAGGCGACAGGGTCGCTTGCCGTAATCTTTTGCGAGTAGCTCTCGTCGAGAATAACCTGGTTGCAGACGTCCAGCGGGACCAGGGTCAATGGCAGGCTCGACTGAAAAACGGTATCA
>NZ_LJQT01000479.1:0-2930 GCF_001400515.1 Pseudomonas meliae
TTGTCTACACCCTCCTAGAATGCCATCTGAATTTTCTACGGACCCTTTTGCCTTTGGCCGGCACGGAAAAAGCACAGCCAAGTTGAAATATTAAAATGGAAAAATATGATGAGCGGTCCGAACAACTTGCGGAATCAATGGTCTTTGTTCTCAATAACCGGTCAGACCGAGCTTTCCGCCAATGCAACCTGATTCTCTCCTCACACAGGCTGAACTGGATTTTATCCAGAGCATGCAGCGCAATCCGAAGCTGAACGTGCGCGACAGCACGCGTAGCCTTCTGGTCAATGGCGGGGTTCAGATTCAGGATCTGCTGACACGTCTGGCTGCTCACGAGCAGGTCACGATCCATGCGCAGTTCGAAAACCAGCAGATGAATTTCCCTCTGCATCTGGTCGAGGACGAATTCCATGCGCTGCATCTGGAACTGGGCGCACCGAGTATTTTCGAGGAAGGCCCGAAGATTCGCCCCTGGCGGCTCGTGCTTGAAGAGCCAATCCCGCTTGAGACCGAAAAGGGTGCATTGACGGCGCTCTGGGTTCACGAGCTGTCGTTCAAGGGGGTGCTGCTTGAGTACCGCAAGGAAGGCAAGCTGCCGAGAAACTTTTCCGCCTGGTTCAACCCGCCAGGTCAGACCCCTATTCCAATGCGCGGCAAGCTGGAGCGAATGACCGAACACAGTTTCGGTGCCTATCACTTCAGCAAGCATGGCAAGGACGACGCCGAGCGCTTGCGTCAGTACATCCTCCAAGAGCATCGCCGCAAGCACCCTTCCCTGCACAAGTAATCAGCCAACACCGCAAAGCTCTACCGGTCCGTCAGCGTTTCAGGAATAATCCTTGCTTGCTTTTCAAGTGAAGCTGTCGCGACCCACCACCCCGGATCGCGGCATGTGACCTCCCTACCCGGGAATCTCACGCCTCTACCGGAGATACACAATGTCTACCTCACCCGTCACCTTGATGGTCGCCCGCCGCGTGGCACAGGGTCGTTACCATGAAATGATGGCCTGGCTGCACGAAGGCGAACAGTTGGCCACGGATTTCCCGGGGTATCTGGGTTCCGGGGTGCTGGCGCCTCCGCCTGGCGATGATGAATTTCAGATCATTTTCCGCTTTACCGATGAGCACACCATGCACGCCTGGGAGCATTCCGCCTCTCGACGCTCCTGGCTGGTGCGCGGCAGCGGTCTTTTCGCGCAACCCTCGGAACATCGCGTCAGTGGTATTGATGGCTGGTTCGGCGCAATCGATCAGCGCCCGCCACGCTGGAAACAGGCTGTCGCGATATGGCTGGCGTTTTTTCCCGTGTCACTGATCTTCAATTTCCTGCTTGGCCCGCTGCTCAATCATCTGGACCTGTTGCCGCGCATCATGATCAGTACAGCGGTGCTTACCCCGCTGATGGTCTACCTGTTCATCCCGCTGTCCACGCGCCTGCTCGCACCCTGGCTGCAGAGCACGCCAGCGGCACCTGCGCGCCCGGCACAGTCGCCATCCCCTCGGTAATATCGAAAAGACCTGTACACCCCCGCACTTAGGTACAGGTCTTCGCCGCCTCTGACACCCTCACCTCTTCATCATGCCCTTGGGCAGTGCCTTGCAACGCTGCCTTGCAAAGGCTTGCTCCCGCCCAGGGTTGTACAAAAAAATTCTCTGGTATAACTTTTCCTGTAAACCGGAAGAAGCAATCGACCGTACAATCCCCGTCCACTGTGGATAACCGATACGTGAGCTGTCGATGACATTATCTTCTGCACCGATTCTGATCACCGGAGCCAGCCAGCGCGTAGGCCTGCATTGCGCCTTGCGACTGCTTGAGCATGGGCATCGGGTTATCATCAGTTATCGCACTGAACACGCAAGCGTGACGGAACTGCGCCAGGCCGGAGCGGTGGCCCTCTACGGCGATTTTTCGTGCGAAACCGGGATCATGGCGTTCATCGATCTACTGAAAACCCAGATTTCAAGCCTGCGTGCCGTTGTACACAATGCATCCGAGTGGCTGGCAGAAACCCCGGGCGAGGAAGCGGATAACTTCACGCGTATGTTCAGCGTACATATGCTGGCACCCTACCTGATCAATCTGCACTGTGAGCCGTTGCTGACCGCCAGTGAAGTCGCTGACATCGTGCATATCAGCGATGACGTGACCCGCAAGGGCAGCAGCAAGCACATCGCCTACTGCGCAACCAAGGCCGGCCTGGAAAGCCTGACGCTGTCCTTCGCTGCCCGGTTCGCCCCTCTTGTCAAAGTCAACGGCATAGCACCGGCGCTGTTGATGTTTCAACCCAAGGACGATGCGGCCTACCGCGCCAACGCCCTGGCCAAATCGGCTCTGGGCATAGAGCCTGGTGCAGAAGTGATCTACCAGAGCCTGCGCTACCTTCTGGACAGCACCTATGTCACCGGCACAACACTGACCGTAAACGGCGGACGGCACGTCAAGTAAGCCGCCCCGAGGAACATTCTGATGAGTTCGTCCCTGCCCCAGCACTATCGAGACATTCTGCTCGGCCTTGGTGAAGATCCAGACCGCGAAGGCCTTCTGGACACCCCGAAACGCGCTTCCAAAGCGATGCAGTATCTGTGTCACGGCTACACCCAGAGCGTCGACGAAATCGTCAATGGTGCCCTGTTCGCATCCGACAATGATGAGATGGTCATTGTCCAGAATATCGAGCTGTATTCACTCTGCGAGCACCACCTGTTGCCATTCATAGGCAAGGCGCATGTGGCTTATATCCCTACTGGCAAAGTGCTGGGCCTGTCGAAGATCGCGCGCATTGTGGACATGTTTGCCCGCCGCCTGCAGATTCAGGAAAATCTGACCAAGCAGATTGCCGATGCGATTCAGAAAGTCACGAGGGCGGCAGGTGTAGCCGTGGTCATCGAGGCAAAGCACATGTGCATGATGATGCGCGGTGTCGA
>NZ_LJQT01000479.1:2935-6876 GCF_001400515.1 Pseudomonas meliae
ACCATGAACACTTCAGTGATGCTGGGGGCCTTCCGTGACTCGAGCACCACCCGCATGGAGTTTCTGCAATTGATCGGACGGAGCAGACAATAATGGCAAGACTCGAACCTGGCACCGCGCGCATCCGGGTCAAGGACCTGCGCCTGCGCACATATATCGGTATCAACGAAGATGAAATCGTCAACAAGCAGGATGTGCTGATCAATCTGACGATTCTCTACGCCGCACAGGAAGCCGTTCGCGACAACGACATCGAGCATGCTCTCAACTATCGCACCATCACCAAGGCCATCATTCAGCATGTCGAGGGCAACCGCTTCGCTCTGCTGGAAAGACTGACGCAGGAAGTGCTGGACCTGGTGATGAGCCACAAGGCCGTGACCTACGCAGAAGTGGAAGTCGACAAGCCGCATGCGCTGCGCTTTGCCGAATCGGTATCGATCACGCTCGCCGGTCAACGCTGAAACTCTTATCATGACGCGAACCGTCTATTGAAAAGAGCACGTCATGACCGAGCAAGAACGCCTCGAACTCGAAGCTGCAGCCTTCCGTCGCCTGGTCGCGCATCTGGACAGCCGCAAGGATGTCCAGAACATCGACCTGATGAACCTCGTAACTGCCTGTCCAAGTGGTACAAGGCCGCCGCCGATGAAAAGCACATCGACATC
This sequence comes from Pseudomonas meliae, assembly GCF_001400515.1. Lineage (NCBI taxonomy): Bacteria > Pseudomonadati > Pseudomonadota > Gammaproteobacteria > Pseudomonadales > Pseudomonadaceae > Pseudomonas > Pseudomonas meliae. The sequence continues at coordinate 3,604 of NZ_LJQT01000479.1, forward strand.
AGCCTCGATGATGCTCGCGAGGTGGTTTACGGCATGCCGTACAGCGAGTGGAAAGCCCAATACCAGAAAGAAGCAAACGCCGAACAACAGGCGGCGTTCGCCAAGGAACCCAAACATGACTGATCTGAACTCCCTGCGCACCAGCCTGCGCAGCGGCGAGCATGTGTTCGCTGATACCCTGGCCTTTATCGCCGAAGGTTACGATTATCAGCCTCAGCCGTTCAGAAACGGCGCCGTCGACAATGCTGCCGGGCAAAACGAAGGGTCTTGCAAGACGCTAGGCCTGGCATTGCTGGAAGGTTTGAGCGATGAAGAGGCACTGTTGGCATTTGGCGAGCACTACCGCTCGGTGCAAGCCACACCTGAAGGCAGCGACCACGGCAATATCCGTGCGCTGATCGAGTATGGGCTGGCAGGTGTGAAATTCGAAGGCGAGCCGCTCAAGCGCAAGGCTTGAGCTGATNNCGAGAACCTGGTTGCAGAGGCCTGGAGGGACGCCAATCAGAACGTGGCGTTTGCCAGACCGTCCAGATAACGCTCGACGTCCAGTGCCGCCATGCAGCCTGCACCAGCCGAGGTGATGGCCTGACGGTATACGTGGTCAGCCACATCACCGGCCGCGAATACACCTTCAACGCTGGTAGCAGTCGCGTTGCCTTCACGGCCACCGTGCACAACCATGTAGCCATCTTTCAGAGCCAGTTGCCCTTCGAACAGCGAGGTGTTCGGCGTGTGGCCGATGGCGATGAATACGCCGTCGACTTTCAGCTCGTCACTGGTCCCGTCATTGTTCTTCAGACGCGCACCGGTCACGCCCATGTTGTCACCCAATACCTCGTCCAGCGTGGCATTGAGCTTGAGCTCGATCTTGCCTTCGGCGACACGTGCGTGCAGCTTGTCGATCAGGATCTTCTCGGCGCGAAAGGTTTCGCGACGGTGAACCAGAGTCACCTTGCTGGCGATGTTGGCCAGATACAGCGCTTCTTCCACCGCCGTGTTACCGCCACCGACTACCGCGACTTCACGGTTGCGATAGAAGAAACCATCGCATGTGGCGCAGGCAGAAACACCCTTGCCCATGAACGCTTCTTCCGAAGGCAGGCCCAGGTAACGGGCGCTGGCACCGGTGGCGATGATCAGTGCATCGCAGGTGTAGGTTGCGCTATCGCCCTGAAGGCTGAACGGCTTGCCGGCCAGATCAACGGAGTTGATGTGGTCGAAGACGATCTCAGTCTCGAAACGCTCGGCATGCTCACGCATACGCTCCATCAGCGCCGGACCGGTCAGGCCATGGGGGTCGCCCGGCCAGTTGTCGACTTCAGTGGTGGTGGTCAACTGACCACCAGCCTGCATGCCGGTGATCAGCAGAGGCTTGAGGTTGGCGCGGGCGGCGTAAACCGCAGCGCTGTAACCGGCAGGGCCGGAACCGAGAATGATCACTCGGGAATGACGTACGTCTGACATGACACACTCCTGTCGACCGACTGTTCAAGCCGCAATCGAAACAGCTGGATAAAAAAGGACCGCCGAAACACTTGGGGAAGTGCCATTCACTCGGCGGATCCTGAAAGTTCTGACTCCTGAGACAGGTCCTGAAATTGGTGCCAAGCCTATCGGGGTAGCAAAGGTTAAGGAAATATCGTTTCACAATCCACCCCATAGGTCACTTCTATAGGGTGACTGACCGACAGCAGTGTACTCGCGCGAACATCCGGCGCCGGCAAGCGCGTTCAGGGCTCGGGGAATGGTGCTGAGCGCCGACAGCCATCAACTCTTTCATGGCTATCACAAAGCCGGTAAGGTCACGCCTTTCAAGCACCTGGAGACTGCCATGCCCGCGCCTGCCCTTACCGGCCCGCAATACCTCAGAGAAGGCCTCAACCTGGTTCTCAGTCCTGGTTTGCGATTGTTCGTCCTGCTGCCCTTGAGCATCAATGTGGTGTTGTTCTGCGGCCTGATCTATCTGGCGGTGCACCAGTTCGAGCTGTGGGTCGACACCTTCATGCCTACGCTCCCTCACTGGCTGAGCTTTCTCAGCTATATCCTCTGGCCGCTGTTCGTGGTGCTTGTCCTGCTGATGGTGTTTTTCACCTTCACCGTGGTCGCCAACATCATCGCCGCGCCGTTTAACGGGTTTCTCTCCGAAAAAGTCGAAGCCGTGGTTCGTGGCGTGGACGATTCACCGGATTTCAGCTGGGCCGAACTGGTGGCCATGGTGCCACGTACCCTGGCCCGCGAAGCCCGCAAGCTGGGCTATATGCTGCCGCGCATGCTCGGGCTGTTCATTCTGTCGTTCATCCCTGTGGCCAACATCATCGCCGCTCCGCTGTGGCTGTTGTTCGGCGTCTGGATGATGGCGATCCAGTACATTGACTACCCCGCCGACAACCACAAACTGGGCTGGAACGAAATGCTAGGCTGGCTGAAAAGCAAACGCTGGCAAAGCCTGAGCTTCGGCGGCATTGTCTACGTCGCCTTGCTGATCCCGGTGGTCAACCTGCTGATGATGCCCGCCGCAGTGGCCGGTGCGACATTGTTCTGGGTGCGCGAGCGCGGGGCGGATGCGTTGCCGGTGACGCAGGCACGGGGCTGAACCCCGAAACATTGCCGGGCCGCGCAACACGGCCCGGACTATCTGACAAAAATCACTCGCTATATATATTTACCGCACAAGGCTCTTTCGACTGAGGCTCAATAGAGCCTCAACAAACCCGTTCATGTGAAGTCTGCTTCCATCGAACATGCGACACATGAACTTAACAAGGAAGTTAAATCATGAATACTCCAGTAAACCCTGCAGCATTTGCCGCTGAAAACGCCACAGTCGAAGAAAAGATTCGTGCGTTTCTGGTCAGTGAACTGGCCGAATGGTCGATCAATCCGGACAACGTTTACATCAACGGCGTAAACAACCCGGAAGAACGTTTGGTCATCAGTTCCAGCTCCCTGACTGCCGAGGCAGCCAACCGTGTTTTCGAGAAAGACGCTCCGTCCTACTCTACTCGCACCGCAGGCCTGTTCACCGTGGCATATTCGTATGCCGATGAACATCGCCTGGCTGCGCCGGACCTGGCCAAGGTAGGTGAAGTGATCGGCCAACTGGTCAATGACCTGGGCTGATTGCTCTGATTGACTGGCTGAGTGACGACAAAGCCTGAAAGAGTGCCGAATGGATAATGGATGATCTGTTCGGCACTTCAATTGGCGTCAGTAGTATCTACGCTGCAGCAGACGCAGAGAGGTAGGTCGGTATACGAGACTGTCAGAAATTTT
>NZ_LJQT01000116.1:0-10072 GCF_001400515.1 Pseudomonas meliae
CAAAAAAACTGATACTCCCTCGCCAAGAGGATGCGCAGCCACCTGATGCAGGCCTGCGCAGAGCCCTGCGTTGTGCAATCACACAACGCACGCCCTCCACAGCCGTGCAAAACCCCAAAGCGTTTTCATGGACGCCACCCTATGATCGGCAGTGCACCTGACAGCTCCATAGCTGCATAAAAACAACAAGCACAGAGGAACACACGCCATGACCGCTACCTCGACCCACGAGGCGGGCGACGCTGACGGCAATCATGTCTACCGTCGTATCACCCTGCGCCTTATTCCATTTATCTTCATCTGCTACCTGTTCAATTACCTGGACCGCGTGAATGTCGGTTTCGCCAAGCTGCAGATGCTCGACGCCCTGAGTTTCAGCGAGACTGTCTATGGCCTCGGTGCCGGTATCTTCTTCATTGGCTACGTGCTAATCTGGCGCTGAACCGCTTCGGGCCGCGCCGCTGGATCGGCCTGATGATGATTACCTGGGGCATCTTCTCGACCTGCCTGCTGTTCGTCACCACGCCAGTCGAGTTCTACGTCCTGCGCTTTCTGACCGGCATGGCAGAGGCCGGCTTCTTCCCCGGCATCGTGTTGTACCTCTCGCGCTGGTATCCGAACCAGCGTCGCGGACGGATCATGGCACTGTTCATGTCGGCCATTCCGGTCTCCGGACTGCTGGGCGGTCCGTTTTCCGGCTGGATCCTCAACCATTTCGCAGCGGGTCAGGGCGGCATGGCGGGCTGGCAGTGGATGTTCCTGATTCAAGGCCTGCCGACCGTGGCGCTCGGTGTGCTGGCGTTCGTTCTGCTCTGTGACAAGGTCGAGGACGCACGCTGGCTGACGCCTGAGCAGCGCCAGCGGGTCAAGACCGATATCACCAACGATGAACTGAGCCGTCCGGTGCAGGGTAAAAGCTCGGTGGCTTCGGTGCTGAGCATGCCGTTCATATGGATTCTGGGCTTTATCTATTTCTGCATTCAGAGCGGTGTCTACGCAATCAACTTCTGGCTACCGTCAATCATCAAGAACCTCGGTTTCAGCGATGCCCTGGTGATCGGCTGGATCAGCGCCGTGCCTTACCTGATGGCAGGCGTGTTCATGCTGCTGGTCGGCCGCTCCGCCGACCTGCGCAATGAGCGCCGTTGGCATTTGGTGGTGCCGATGCTGATGGGTGCCACGGGCCTGATCATCGCCGCCAACTTCGCGACAGTGCCCATCATCGCCATTCTCGGCCTGACCATCGCGACCATGGGTGCCCTCACCAGCCTGCCGATGTTCTGGCCCTTGCCAACCGCACTGCTCAGCGCCAGCGTTGCAGCGGGCGGGCTGGCGCTGATCAATTCGATCGGCCAGATGGCAGGTTTCCTCAGCCCGTATCTGGTGGGCTGGATCAAGGACCAGACCGGCTCGACCACTCTGGCGCTGTACTCGCTGGCCGCGCTGACCATCGTCGGCAGCCTGGTGGCCTTGCGAGTCAGTCGTCAATCGAAAGGCAAGGTTGCGGCGACCGCCTGAACTTAACCACACCGTTCTCTTGAGCCAGGCCATGTGCCTGGCTTTTTGATTGAACCTGTCACTTTCAGGCAGAAACCCTACCCAAACATGAAAAAAACGATCAAAAAGCTTGCCAGCAATGATTGATTCAATCATTATCGTTTTACTAAAAATAAAACGAGAACCTGGCCATGCAATTTCGCGGCATCATTCCAGCTCTGGTCACACCCTTCACCGCTGATCAGCAACTCGACGAGCAAGCCCTGCGCAATCTGATTGAAAACCTCCTGAATGCAGGCGTTCACGGGCTTTTCGTACTGGGCACCAATGGCGAATTCTTCACCCTTTCCGAATCGGAAAAACTCAAAATTGCTCTAATCACTGTCGAAGCCGCGGCAGGACGTGTGCCGGTTGTGGTCGGTACCGGCGCGTTCGCCACGCACGAAGTGATTGAAATGAACAAAAAGATGATTGATGTGGGCGCAGATGCCCTGTCGATCATCACGCCGTACTTCAATGCCATCAGCCAGTCCGAACTGATCAAGCACTACACAGCCATCGCCGACGCTGCCGAGCTGCCGCTGATGATGTACAACATCCCGGCCAAGACCGGCATGTCGATCGGCATCGGTGCCGTGGCAACCCTCAGCCAGCATCCGCAGATCAAGGGCATCAAGGACAGCGCCGGCAATTTCGACGCACTGGTGCAGATGATGCAGTACCGCAGCGACGACTTTGCGGTGTTCGCCGGAACCGACTCGCTGATCTACTGGAACCTGCTGGCTGGCGGTGACGGCGCTATTGCCGCAACCGCCAACGCCGTGCCGGAGGTGGTCATGTCGATCTGGAACAACTTCCAGTCAGGCAACCATGAAGCGGCCCGTGCCGCGCAGGAAGCCCTGCGCCCGCTGCGCGATGCCTTCGCGCTGGGCACCATGCCGGTGGTGCTGAAAACCGCAACGCAACTGCTCAATGTCCCGGTCGGCCCGTGCCGTGCGCCCGTGCAGCCGCTCGATGCCGCCGCACTGGAAAAACTCCAGAACCTGCTGGCCGTCTACCGCCAAGCCTGAGGTAATCGCGATGTCTGCTACCTACCACTTCCAGACTGTGAAACATTTGCTCCACGGTCCCGGCAGCCTCGACCTGCTGAGCGAAAAACTGCCGCTGCTCGATGTGCCGGTCAAAAGCGTAATTCTGGTTACTCAGAACGCCATGCATAACCTGGGGGTTACCCAGCGCGTCACCGAGCAACTCAGTGCGCAGAATATCCGTGTGCACATGCTTGATAACGTCGAAATCGAACCGACGCTGGAAAATATCGAGCGGGTATTCCGCGAAGATGTCGCGCCGCACGCCCCGGACGCCCTGATCGCGATTGGCGGGGGCAGCGTGCTGGATGCCGCCAAGCTGTTCGCCGTCATGCTGACCAACGACACACCGCTCAGAGACCTGCTGGGCATCGACAAGGTGACTCACCCCGGCAAGCCTATGGTGCTGGTCCCGACCACGTCCGGTACGGGGTCGGAAGTGACGCCCAATGCCATCGTCACTCTGCCCGATGAAGAACTGAAGATAGGCGTCGTCAGCCGTCATCTGCTGCCGACGCTGGTCATTCTCGACCCGCTGCTGACCCTCAGCCTGCCGCGCCCGATCACCGCCGCGACCGGCATGGATGCCTTCACCCACTCGCTGGAGTCCTTCATCTCCACCAAGGCCAACCCGATCAGCGATGCGTTTGCGCTGGAATCGATGCGCCTGATCGCAGGCAGCATTGTCGAAGCCTGGCAACAACCGGAATCGGTTCGCGCACGTGGCGACATGCTGCTGGGCTCGATGTATGGGGGCCTGGCGCTGACCGCCGCCGGAACCGCAGCGGTGCATGCACTGGCTTACCCGCTGGGTGGCAAGTTTCAAGTCACCCACGGCGTGGCCAACGCCATGCTGTTGCCTCACGTGATGGCTTTCAACCTGGACAGCTGCGCCGAACGCCTCAAGCGTGCGGCACTGGTCTGCGGCGTGGCACAGCAGGACGACAGTAACGAGACCGCTGCCCACAAGCTGATCGGACAGATTCGCCAATGGACCCAGGTGCTGAACATCCCACAAAACCTGCGTGAATTCGGGGTTGCCGAAGAGCATCTGGCGGACATGGCGGTAGCGGCTTCCAAGGTCACACGCCTGATGACCAACAACCCCAAAGTCCTCAGCCTGGATGATATCCAGCAACTGTATCGGTGCCTGCTGCCATGAGCCGCGCCGAATTTCCGGGCCTGCTGATCATTGCTGACGACCTGTCGGGGGCAGCCGATTGCGCAGCGGACTTTGCTTCACGGATCGACACTCATGTGGTCCTGACCGGCAATGCCAAAGACTTGTCGGGGGTGATCGCCATTGATGCCGACTCACGTCGCCTTGACCCGCAACAGGCCGCCGAACAGAACCGCGCAGCCCTGCAACAGCAATCCCGAATCGGTATGGCGCTGTACAAGAAAATCGACTCCACACTGCGCGGCAACGTCGCCAGTGAGGTCGATGCCTTGCAAGGCCTGCGCGGCATGGCGCTGGTCGCTCCGGCGTTCCCGGCCATGCAGCGCACGACCGTTCAGGGCGTGCAATTGATTGACGGTGTGCCAGTCGATCAGAGCGATGTCTGGCGCAACGAGAACCTGCACGGCACCGGCAACCTGCTGGATCTGTTTGTCGCGCAGGGCCTGCGTACCCAGTGGCTCGGCCTGGACACCCTACGTGACTCTTCACGACTCAAAACCACATTGCGCAACGCACTTGAACAGGGTGTGCAGGCGCTGGTCTGCGATGCAGAACTGGACAGTGACCTGCTGCAACTGGCCCAGGCATCGGTGGCCTGGCATGACGAACTGTTCTGGGTCGGCTCGGCCGGGCTGGCTCGCCATCTACCGCACGCCTTCGAGCTGGCCGAAGCCTTGCCGATCAAGGTCGAGCCGCGTTCTCCGGTGCTGACCGTGGTGGGCAGCATGTCCCGGCATTCCCAGGCCCAGGCCGACCGACTCGCACAGGCCAGCAAGCCACTGTGCCTGACACTGCAACCGGCAATGTTACTCAATGAAGATGCGCACGCCGAGCGCGCCGCAGCATACCTGCAACTCCAAGAGCATCTGGCTACCGGGCGAGATGTGCTGGTACGCCTCGATCAACAACAACGCGACCCGGCGCAGGCGGCCACATTGAGCAACGCGCTGGCGCAGTGGCTGGCCCCCTCCCTGCCCCATGCCGGTTCAGTGGTAGCCACCGGTGGCGAAACCGCCAGAGCCATTCTGATTGCAGCGGATATCAAACGCTTGACGCTGTTTGGCGAACTGGCCACCGGCGTGGTTCTGGCCGAGGCCCGACTGGGCAAGCACACGTTCAATGTCGTGACCAAAGCCGGGGGGGTCGGCTACCCCGACACCTTGCTCACCGCCTGGCAAATGCTCCACGCACCGGCTGCGACCGGCACCCCTTTCAACGAGGAAGCTTCCTATGTCTGAGCGTCTGTCTGAACGTCCCGTCATTGGTATCACCATGGGCGACGCCGCCGGGGTGGGACCGGAAATCATCATGAAAATGCTCACCCACGCCTCGGTGTACGCCACCTGCCGTCCGCTGGTGATCGGCGATGCCCAACGCCTGGAAGACGCCAACCGCATCGTCGGCAGCCAGTTGCGCGTCAACAGCATCGCCAGCCCTGCAGAAGCCCGTTTCACCCAGGGCACGGTGGACTGCATCGATCTGGGCCTGATACCCGCTGACCTGCCCTACGGCAAACTGTCAGCGGTGGCCGGCAATGCAGCCTTCCGCTACATCGAGCGCACCGTGCAACTGACTCAGGCCGGAGAGCTGGACGCCATATGCACCGCCCCGCTGAACAAGGAAGCTCTGCACGCAGGCGGGCATATCTTCCCCGGCCACACCGAAATGCTCGCGCACCTGCTGGGCATCGAAGAAGTCTCGATGATGTTGATGACCCCGACCTTGCGCGTCATTCACGTCACGACGCACATCGGCATCATCGATGCCATTGCGCGGATCGAGCCAGGGCTGGTCAAGCGCACCATCGAACGCGCCCGGGAAACACTGATCCGCGCCGGTATCGAAAATCCGTTGATCGCGGTGTGCGGCATCAACCCGCATGCCGGGGAAAACGGCCTGTTCGGTTATGGCGAGGAAGCCACCAAGATTCAGCCCGCAATCGATGAACTGCACGCCCGCGGCTGGCGTGTGGAAGGCCCGCTGCCCGCCGACACGCTGTTTTTCCGCGCCGGACGTGGCGACTTCGATGCAGTGGTTGCGATGTACCACGACCAGGGCCACGGCCCGGTCAAGGTCATGGGCCTGGAAGCCGGCGTCAACGTAACCATCGGCCTGCCGGTCATTCGTACCTCGGTGGACCACGGCACCGCTTTCGACATTGCCGGCAAAGGCATTGCCGACGAACGCAGCCTTATCGAAGCCATGCGTCAGGCCGTGGAACTGGCAACCCGTAAACGCGACACCCGCAATTCCATCGCCGTCTGAGGTCGTTACCGGTACTGACCCAACGATCCCCAGCGGCACCCCATAACGCGCCAGAACAACAACAATGGAGCGAGACTGATGGATACCTTCAACGCGCAAGACACCTCGATCATCATCGGCATGGTGGTCGTCTATATCGTCCTAACCACCTGGATGAGCATGCGCCTGCGCAGCAAGACCAGCGAGCAATACATGGTCGCCTCGCGCACCATGCCCGCCTTCGTCGTCGGCGTGCTGATGATGTCTGAATTCATCGGTGCCAAGTCTACGGTCGGTACGGCACAGGCCGCTTTCGAGAGTGGTTTCGCCGCCTCCTGGTCGGTGATTGCCGCGGCTATCGGCTTTCCGCTGTTCGGCCTGTTGATGGCACGCAAACTGTACAGCTCCGGAGAGTTCACCATTTCCGGCTTCATCGCCAAAAAATATGGCACCTCCACCAAGCTCGCGGTCTCGATCATCATGATCTACGCGCTATTGCTGGTGAACGTCGGTAACTACGTCAGCGGCGCGGCAGCCATTGCCACGGTATTGAAAATAAACCTGACCACCGCGGCGTTCATTACGGCGATCATCAGCACGCTGTACTACGTGTTCGGCGGCCTGAAAAGCGTGGCCTACATGAGCATCCTGCACACCGGCGTGAAATACATCGGTGTGTTGATCGTGCTGGGTGTGGCGCTGAAAATGACCGGCGGCTTCAGCCCCGTGGTGCAGAACATGCCCGAGCATTACTTCACGTGGGACGGGGCCATCGGCGGCTCGAAAATCATGGCCTGGATGATCGGCACGGTCGGCGCGATTTTCTCCACGCAGTTCATCATTCAGGCCATCTCCTCGACCCCGAATCAGAACGCGGCACGCCGCTCGACCTTCTACGCCTCGCTGCTGTGCATCCCGATTGCCTTGGCGCTGGGCTTCATCGGTGTCGCCTCCAAATACCTGCACCCGGAAATGAGCAGCCTGTACGCCCTGCCGATCTTCCTGCAATCGATGAGCCCGGTATTGGCTGGCGTGGTGACCATCTCGCTGGTTGCCTCGATTTTCGTCAGCGTCAGCACCGTGGCGCTGGCCATCGCCTCGCTGGTGGTCCGTGACTTCTACGTGCCGTGGCGCAAGCCGTCGGTGGATCAGGAGTTCAAAACCACCCGCCTGATTGCACTGGTGATCGGTTTTGTGCCGCTGTTCTTCGTATTCTTCGTGCCCGAGATCCTTAACCTGTCGTTCTTTACCCGTGCCCTGCGCCTGTCGATTGCCGTGGTCGCCATGATCGCGATCTACTTGCCGTTCTTCGGTTCGGGCCGAGGCGCTACCTTGGGGTTGATCGCTTCAGCCATCACCACCAGCGTCTGGTATCTGCTGGACAACCCCTACGGCATCGACAACATGTATATCGCGCTGGTGACACCGGCTATCGTCATTGCCATCGAGCGACTGCTGCCGCAGTCCGCGTCGTCCAAACCTGCTCAAACCGAGGTTCCCCATGCCAACCGCTGATACCCGCCAGGACGCGTTCCTGCCGACGCCTTACGCGCAGAACCATGCCGCGAACCTGCACGAGCTGGCCGACGGCACCCTCCTGTGCACCTGGTTCGCCGGTACTCAGGAGGGCATGGCAGACATCTTCGTGCTGCTGTCGCGCCGCGACCCGGCCACCGGCGTCTGGAGCGAGCCACAGAAAATGTCCGAAGATTCGTCCCGCTCGGAACAGAACCCGATTCTGTTCCAGGCACCCGGTGGCCCGTTGTGGCTGATCTGGACAGCACAGATTTCCGGCAATCAGGAGACCGCCATCATCCGCCGTCGTCTGTCACTGGATAACGGCCAAAGCTGGGGGCCGATTGATACCCTGTTCGACGAGCCCGGCACCTTTGTGCGCCAGCCGCCAGTGGTGCTGGATAACGGCGACTGGTTGCTACCGGTCTGGTACTGCATCACCGGGCCCGGCGAAAAGTGGGTCGGCAACCATGATGTCAGCGCGGTGATGATCTCCACCGATCAAGGCCACAGCTGGACGCGCCACGATGTGCCGGACAGCACTGGCAGCGTGCACATGAATGTTCATCAATTGCCGGATGGCAGCCTGCTCGGCCTGTTCCGCAGCCGCTGGGCGGACTTCATCTACAGCAGCCGCTCAACCGACCGTGGCCGCTCCTGGAGCGCCCCGACGCCGACCGAACTGCCTAACAACAACTCGTCGATCCAGTTCGTGAAGCTGGCGACCGACGAACTGGCCCTGGTCTACAACCCGGTCAGTGCCGAAGGCCACGCCCAGCGCCGGGCCTCGCTGTACGACGAAATAGAGGATGAGGGCGACGACCGCGTCACACCGGGCGCACGTCAGGACGGCAAGGCAGCGGTGTGGGGCATCCCCCGCGCACCGATGAGCCTGGCGATCTCCCGCGACGGCGGGCACAGCTGGCCAACCCGGCTGGACCTGGAGCTGGGTGACGGCTTCTGCCTGACCAACAACTCGCAGGAAAAGCTCAATCGCGAGTTCTCCTACCCCAGCATCATTCAGGCCGCCGATGGCAGCCTGCACGTCGCGTTCACCTACTTCCGGCAGAAGATCAAGCATGTCCACCTGCCGCTGAACGCGATCCGCTGACCCACCCGCGTCGATTGGCCTGTTGCCGATCGACACCTTTGCGGAACCCATGTCATGCCCGAACCGATTCAGTCCGTACTCGTCACCGGTGCCAGCTCCGGCATCGGCAAAGCCATTGTCACGCGCCTGCTGGAACAGGGCCTGCAGGTCACCGGTCTGAGCCGGCGTGCGCCGGACCTGCAACACCCGAACTTCACCTGGCGCGAGTGCGACCTCAATGACTTCGCCGCGCTGGACAAGGCGCTGCAACAGACGCAGCACATCGATGCGCTGATCCATGCGGCAGGCTTCATGCGCACCGCGCCGCTGGGCGAGCTGAACGCCGCCGATGGCCAGGCCATGTGGCATCTGCATGTCGCCGCTGCCAGTCACATGGTCAACGCGCTGTACCCACGGCTGCGCGCCGGTTCGCGGATTCTGATGATCGGCAGCCGGACCATGCAGGGTGCCGCCGGACGCAGTCAGTACGCTGCCAGCAAAGCGGCGCTGCAAGGCATGGTTCGTTCCTGGGCCATCGAACTGGCGCCACGCGGCATCACCGTTAACCTGATCGCCCCTGGTGCCACCGAAACGCCCATGTTGCTGGCCCCCGGACGCAGTGGCACGCCACCGCGAAAACCGCCCATAGGCCGCTTTGTGCAACCGGATGAAATCGCCGGTCTGGCGGCCTTTCTGCTTGGCCCCGACGCGGGTGCAATTACCGGGCAAAGCCTGGTGGTGTGCGGCGGTGCGTCGTTGTAAGGTTGCATCCCGTTTCCAGGCTTTAACGCAAGGGCTGTAATGAAAGTCGCCAACCGTCGTCAAGCGATACTCGAACTGGTTCTTTCCGGCAAATCCAATGTGGACGAGCTGTGCGCCCAACTGGGCGTCTCGGAAGCCACCGTACGCCGCGACCTCACAGCCCTGGCCGAAGATGGCTTGATCCTGCGCACCTATGGCGGCGCGGCGCATGTCGGCCAGCGCGAACCGGAAACCTCGCTGGAAGAGCGAAGCCGCCAGCACAGCCAGGAAAAAATGGACATCGCCCGTGCCGCGTTGGCGCATATCAACGATCACGACACACTGTTTCTTGAAGGCGGCACCAGCACCAGCGCGCTGGCGCACATTCTCAACCAGCGNNCATGTAATCACCAACAACCTGTTGGCACTCAGCGATCTGGCGTTGATACCCGATGGGCGCATTACCGTGCTGGGCGGCACACTGCGGGCATCGAGCATGTCGACTTATGGGGTGGCGGCGCAGGCAGCGCTGGAACACCTGAGCGCCGACAAACTGTTCATCAGTGCCGACGGTGTGGTGGCTGAACTGGGCCTGTGCGAGGCCAGCGCCGAGCAGGCGTACCTCAAGGAAAACATGCTGGCGCGGGCTGCACAGGTTTTCGTACTGGCCGACATCACCAAGCTGGGCCGCGCGCGTCAGCAGCACTGGACACCGTT
>NZ_LJQT01000116.1:10088-10484 GCF_001400515.1 Pseudomonas meliae
TGATCACCAACCCGGTGGATGACGAGTCACTGCTCACCCCTTTCAAGGCGCGTAAAAGCATTCAGGTGGAAATTGCCCTGCCCGGCTGACTTCACGCTCATGGCATAAAACAGTGATGTGCAAATTCTTGCGCATCACATGAACGCTGAAACTGGTCACGCCTCATACACAAAGCCCTCCAGCACCTAAACGAGCTTGCGCATACATGCGCAAAAGCCTGCGCACTATTTCGCGTTTTTTGCCTGGCCATTGAGCTTTTTTAAACCTTTAAACGCTATCTATTTGTTTTAAATAGATAAAAAAATTGTCGGCATGCATCTTGGAATGTACTTCTGCATACAGCGGGCGAAATTGCCCGTTTCTGCGCAGAGAATTTCCCGCATGACCGATAAACAC
>NZ_LJQT01000268.1:0-2034 GCF_001400515.1 Pseudomonas meliae
ACGCCGTTCTGGACGCTCTGCGTCCTCTCTTGAGTGTGCAGTGTGGCAAAGGTCTGTGACGCGGAGCTTTGGCACGGTATTCCAGGCTATTTCAATGCTGCCAGTATCTGATCCGGGTCGAATCCCCGGATCAAGGTGCCGTTGACGTCGATCAGCGGTATGCCTCTGCCACCCAGTGCTTCGTAGGCCTTGCGGCCTTCTTCGGACTTCTCGATGTCGAACTCCTGATACGCAATCCCTTTGCTGTCGAGAAAGCGCCGCGTCTGTTTGCAGTAGCCACACCAGTCAGTGGCGTACATCACCACTTTCGCCTGGCTGTAGCTCTGCGCAACGCTCGCTGGCGGCGGGTTGACGAAATTCTCGATCTTGCCCCAGTTCTGATAAACCACCACAACCAGCATGATCAGCGCGAACTTCTTGAGGGTGCGTATCGGCATGTCGGTTACCGTCGCTTCAACTGATCGGTCAGTTGGGTCGGCAGCCCCTTGATGATCAGGGTGCCTGCAGTTTCGTCGTACTCGATCTTGTCACCCAGCAGGTGAGCCTCGAAGCTGATCGACAGTCCTTCGGCGCGTCCTGTGAAACGTCGGAACTGGTTGAGGGTGCGCTTATCCGCCGGTATTTCCGGGGACAGGCCGTAATCCTTGTTGCGGATGTGATCATAGAACGCGCGCGGACGCTCTTCGTCGATCAGTTCGGACAGTTCTTCCAGGCCCATCGGCTCGCCCATCTTGCTCTGGCTGCTGGCGTAATCGACCAGGGTCTTGGTCTTCTCGCGGGCTGACTCCTCCGGCAGGTCTTCACTTTCAACAAAGTCACTGAAGGCCTTGAGCAGGGTGCGGGTTTCGCCGGGGCCATCAACGCCTTCCTGGCAACCGATGAAGTCGCGGAAGTACTCGGAAACCTTCTTGCCGTTCTTGCCCTTGATGAACGAAATGTATTGCTTGGACTGTTTGTTGTTCTGCCATTCCGACAGGTTGATCCGCGCAGCAAGGTGCAACTGGCCCAGGTCCAGGTGGCGCGAAGGGGTGACGTCCAGCTCGGCATTCACTGCCACGCCTTCGCTGTGGTGCAGCAGGGCGATGGCCAGGTAGTCGGTCATGCCTTGCTGATAATGGGCAAACAACACATGGCCACCGACGGAAAGATTGGATTCTTCCATCAGCTTCTGCAGATGCTCGACCGCTGTGCGCGAGAACGCGGTGAAGTCGTTGCCACCGTCCAGATACTCTTTCAGCCAGCCGCTGAACGGGTGTGCGCCGGATTCTGGATGGAACAGGCCCCATGCCTTGCCTTGTTTGGCGTTGTAGCTCTCGTTGAGGTCGGCCAGCATGTTCTCGATGGCCTGGGACTCAGCGAGTTCGGAGTCGCGTGCATGGAGAACAGCGGGCGTACCGTCGGGTTTTTTATCGATCAGGTGGACGATGCAATGACGGATCGGCATGGGCTTCTCGGCTGAAAAAGGTGAAGAGCGTGCAGCTCGTTGCAAGACGGCAAGTGTAACGCACGCGTGCGCCACTTGGCCCCGGACAGGCTGGTTTTCGCCAGCAGGGCGTGTTTGCTGGATGTTTTTTGTGCAATTGGCATTAAAACCTGACCAAAAGGATAGGTAGAGGCGGATATTTGTCCGGCTCTGTGCTAGTTTTGCGCGGTCTTGCGCACTTAGCGCGTCAAGCATGCAGTTAGCGCACACGTAGGTCGAACCATTGCCCGGTTTCAGTATCTACACTTTCGCGATTAATCGTGGCTGCTAGCGGGTGGCCAGGNNNNGCAATCCAAATGAATTTGATAGGGAAGGAACACCACCATGGCTCTTACTAAAGACCAATTGATCGCCGATATCGCTGAAGCTATCGACGCGCCAAAAACTACCGCGCGTAATGCTCTTGAGCAATTGGGCCAAATTGTTGCCGACCAATTGGAAAACGGCGTGGAAATCACTTTGCCAGGTATCGGCAAACTGAAAGTTGCAGAGCGTCCGGCTCGCACTGGCCGCAACCCTTCGACTGGCGCTGCCATCGAAATCGCTGCCAA
>NZ_LJQT01000094.1:0-8864 GCF_001400515.1 Pseudomonas meliae
TGTCTACACCCTCCTAGGAAAATGTAGGGAAACTCTTAGGACTTTATAAACATCTGGACAAATATCTCTTCAACATAGATATCGTCCGTTAGCGGATTTTCTTGACTGCACGCCATGCGCGGTGGAGGCTTCCTGACAAACCTGACAGCTAAAAGTCATTCTGCTGACCGGGTTTGCAGGCTATAAGGAAGCCCTAAAAAAATATTACTCCCGTACCGACATTTGGCGTTTTCTTCATATGCGCAGACAGACCCTGACCGTCACCGCTGTAGTCCTGCTGATAGCCTGCGTGGCCATTGCCGGATGGAAACTGACACGCCCCGCTACACTCCCGAAAAACTCCGTGACTGCGGTGCCTGTGAAGGTGATCACGGTCAGCATTGAGGACGTACCACGTTTCGTCACAGGTATCGGTTCGGTGCTGTCACTGCAAAGTGTGGTGATCCGTCCTCAGGTAGATGGCGTACTGACGCGCGTGCTGGTCAAGGAAGGTCAACAGGTCAAGGCCGGCGAGTTGCTGGCGACGCTGGATGATCGATCGATCCGCGCCTCGCTGGAGCAGGCACGCGCGCAGCTGGCGCAGAGCAAGGCGCAGCTTGATGTCGCGCAACTGGACCTGAAGCGCTATCGCCAACTCACTCAGGACAATGGCATTTCGCGCCAGACATTCGATCAGCAGCAGGCACTGGTCAGGCAACTCGAAGCCACGGCGAGAGGCAACGAAGCGAGCATCAACGCCTCACAGGTGCAGCTCTCCTATACCCAGATTCGCTCGCCGGTTACGGGCAGGGTCGGCATCCGCAATGTCGATGAAGGCAACTTCCTGCGCGTCAGCGATGCTACCGGGCTGTTTTCGGTGACACAGATCGACCCGATTGCGGTGGAATTCTCTCTGCCTCAGCAGATGTTACCGACCCTGCAGGGGCTTATTGCCGAGCGCACCTCTGCGGTGGTCAAAGCGTATCAGGGCGACGGCGCAGCAAATGGCCTGCTACTGGGCGAAGGCACGCTTTCGCTGATCGACAATCAGGTTTCGGCAACCACCGGCACGATCCGCGCCAAGGCTCAATTCAAAAACCCCGGCGAACAACTGTGGCCCGGGCAACTGGTCACGGTGAAGATCCAGACCGGTGTCGAACTCAACTCGCTCAAGGTACCGCCACAAGTGGTAAAGCGCGGGATCGATCAGCACTTTGTTTATCGACTGACTGCTGATAAAAAAGTGGAAGTGGTACCGGTCAAGGTGCTTTATCAGGACAGCGAGCAGACGTTGATCAGCGGGCCAAACGCCGGAGATGTACTGGTCAGCGACGGCCAGTCGCGGCTGCGGCCGGGGGCAACTGTCGAAGTGGTCAGCGCACCCGCCCCGGATGTGGCAAGCGCGCAAGTGGAGCACGCACGATGAGTGGCCGAGGCTCGGTATCGGCGTGGTGCATCGACCACCCGGTGGCCACCTTGTTATTGACCTTCGCACTGGTACTGCTAGGGGTCATTGCCTTTCCACGACTGCCGATTGCGCCGTTGCCGGAAGCGGAGTTCCCGACCATACAGGTTACCGCGCAGCTGCCCGGTGCCAGCCCGGAAACCATGGCGTCTTCGGTTGCCACGCCACTGGAAGTGCAGTTCAGTGCGATACCGGGCATGACCCAGATGACCTCCAGCAGCGCACTGGGCTCCACCAACCTTACGCTGCAGTTCACCCTCAACAAAAGCATCGACACTGCGGCCCAGGAAGTCCAGGCCGCCATCAATACCGCAGCCGGACGCCTGCCGGCCGATCTGCCCAGTCTGCCAACCTGGCGCAAGGTCAACCCGGCCGACAGCCCGGTGCTGATCCTCAGTGTGAGTTCCAGTCTGATCCCCGGCACCGAATTGAGCGACGTCACCGAAACCATCCTGGCGCGCCAGCTCAGCCAGATCGAAGGCGTGGGCCAGGTGTTCATCACCGGCCAGCAAAGGCCAGCGATTCGTGTGCAGGCCGCCCCCGAAAAACTGGCCGCGCTGGGGCTGACCCTGGCCGACATTCGCCTGGCGGTGCAACAGACCAGCCTTAACCTGGCCAAAGGTGCCTTATACGGCAAGGACAGCATTTCGACACTGTCGTCCAACGACCAGTTGTTCAAGCCGCAGGACTACGCGCAACTGATCGTTTCCTACAAGAACGGCGCCCCCGTCCAGCTCAAGGATGTGGCGCGGGTGGTCGCGGGTTCGGAAAACGCCTACGTCAAGGCCTGGTCCGGCGACCAGCAAGGCGTCAACATCGCTATTTTTCGTCAGCCGGGCGCCAACATTGTCGACACCGTGGACCGCATCCAGCGTGAACTGCCACGGTTGCAGGAAATGCTCCCGGCCACCGTTGACGTCTCGGTACTCAACGACCGGACCCGCACCATTCGTGCCTCGCTGCACGAAGTGGAACTGACCCTGATGATCGCGGTGCTGCTGGTGGTGGCGGTCATGGCACTGTTTCTGCGCCAGCTTTCGGCCACGCTGATCGTCAGCGCGGTGCTCGGGGTATCGCTGATCGCCAGCTTTGCGATGATGTACCTGTTCGGCTTCAGCCTGAACAACCTGACATTGGTAGCCATCGTGGTCGCGGTCGGGTTCGTGGTGGACGACGCTATCGTGGTGGTGGAGAACATCCATCGCCACCTTGAAGCCGGACAAGGCATGCGCGAGGCTGCCATAAAAGGCTCGGGGGAAATCGGTTTTACCGTGGTGTCGATCAGTTTCTCGCTGGTGGCGGCGTTTATCCCGCTGTTGTTCATGGGCGGCGTGGTCGGGCGACTGTTCAAGGAATTCGCCCTGACCGCCACTGCGACCATTCTGATTTCGGTGGTCGTCTCCCTGACCCTGGCGCCGACCCTTGCGGCATTGTTCATGCGCGCCCCCACGCACAACCCGCATCAGAAACCGGGCTTCGGTGAACGTTTGCTGGCTTCCTACGAGCGAGGCTTGCGTAAGGCGCTGGCCCATCAGCGACTGATGCTCGGCGTGTTCGGCCTGACCCTGGCGCTTGCGGTGGTCGGCTACATCCTCATACCCAAGGGCTTCTTTCCGGTTCAGGACACTGCTTTTGCACTCGGCACCACCGAGGCCGCTGCCGACATTTCCTACCCGGACATGGTGGAAAAACACCTGCAACTGGCAAAAATCGTCGGTGCAGACCCGGCAGTGCTGGCGTTCTCTCATTCAGTCGGTGTGTCAGGCAGCAACCAGACCATCGCCAACGGTCGCTTCTGGATCTCGCTCAAGCTGCGCTCTGAACGCGATGTGTCGGTCAGTGAGTTCATTGACCGCCTGCGCCCCAAACTGGCAAAGGTCCCCGGCATCGTTCTGTATCCGGGCAGGACATCAACCTGAGTTCCGGGCCGAGTCGCAGTCAGTATCAGTACGTGCTCAAGAGCAACGACGGCGAATTGCTCAACACCTGGACGCAACGGCTGACTGAAAAGCTGCGTAGCAATCCAGCGTTTCGCGATATGTCCAACGACTTGCAACTGGGCGGCAGCGTCACCCATATCGATATTGATCGCAGTGCTGCCGCGCGATTCGGCCTGACCACCGCCGACGTCGATCAGGCGCTGTACGATGCGTTCGGCCAGCGGCAGATCAGCGAATACCAGACCGAGGTCAACCAGTACAAGGTGATCCTCGAACTGGACGCCCAGCAGCGTGGCAAGGCCGAAAGCCTGGCTTACTTCTACCTGCGCTCACCGCTGACCAATGAAATGGTGCCACTTTCGGCGCTGGCCAAAGTCAGTGCGCCGCGCATGGGCCCGCTGTCGATCAGCCACGACGGTATGTTCCCGGCTGCCAACCTGTCATTCAACCTGGCGTCCGGAGTCGCGCTGGGCGACGCGGTAAGCATGCTCGATCAGGCCAAGAAAGAGATCGGCATGCCCGCCTCGATCATCGGCAGTTTTCAGGGTGCGGCGCAGGCATTCCAGAGTTCGCTGGCCAACCAGCCGTGGCTGATTCTCGCCGCGCTGGTGGCGGTGTACATCATTCTGGGTGTGCTTTATGAAAGCTTCGTGCATCCGCTGACCATTATCTCCACCCTGCCCTCGGCAGGTATCGGCGCGCTGTTGCTGCTATGGATGATGGGGCAGGACTTCTCGATCATGGCCCTGATCGGCATCGTGCTGCTGATCGGCATCGTCAAGAAGAACGGCATTCTGCTCGTGGACTTTGCCCTGCAAGCGCAGCGTGAGCAGAGCCTGTCGCCACAGGAGGCCATTTATGAGGCCTGCATTACCCGCTTCCGACCGATTATCATGACCACCCTTGCCGCCCTGCTCGGCGCACTGCCGCTGATGCTGGGTTTCGGGGTCGGTGCCGAACTGCGTCAACCGCTGGGTATCGCAGTGGTCGGCGGCCTGCTGGTGAGCCAGATGCTGACCCTGTTCACTACGCCGGTCATTTACCTGCAACTGGAGCGGCTGTTTCATAAATGCCACCCGGCGCCCGCCGCACCCGCGCTGGCCCTTCACAAGTGAGAGTCACCTGATGCGCGTGCTGATTATCGAAGACGAAGAGAAAACCGCAGACTACCTGCGTCGCGGCCTGACCGAACAGGGCTACGCCGTCGACGTGGCGCGCGATGGCATCGAAGGTCTGCACCTGGCGCTGGAGAACGACCACGCGATCATCATTCTTGATGTGATGTTGCCCGGCCTGGACGGCTTTGGCGTGTTGCGTGCTTTGCGTGCGCGCAAGCAGACGCCCGTCATCATGCTGACCGCTCGCGAGCAGGTCGATGACCGCATTCGCGGCCTGCGCGAAGGTGCCGATGACTATCTCGGCAAACCGTTTTCCTTTCTGGAACTGGTCGCCCGCCTGCAGGCCCTGACCCGCCGCAGCGGCGGCCACGAACCGGTGCAGATCACCATCGCCGACCTGTGGATCGACCTGATCAGCCGCAAGGCGACCCGCGCCGGAATGCGTCTGGACCTGACCGCCAAGGAGTTTTCGCTGCTCAGCGTGCTGGCCAGACGCCAGGGCGACATCCTCTCCAAGACATCAATCGCCGAGATGGTCTGGGACATCAACTTCGACAGTGATACCAATGTGGTCGAAGTCGCGATCAAACGCTTGCGGGCCAAGCTGGACGGTCCTCACGAACACAAACTGCTGCACACCATTCGTGGCATGGGCTACGTGCTGGAGAACCGCAGTGCGGGTTGATTCGATCGCCCTGCGCCTCAGCGGGCTGTTCGCGCTGGTGGCACTGGTGGTATTCCTGCTGATCGGCTGGGCCTTGTACCTGCAGGTCGACAAGAGCCTGGACCTGTTGCCGCGTGCCGAAGTCGATGCGCGCTACAGTGTTCTGGAATCGGCTGTCGGACGTTTCGGCAACCCGGAGCACTGGGGCAAGATCAAGGCAAAACTGGAGTTGCTCAGCGAGGAAGACAAGCGCTTGCGTTTCTGGGTAGTCAGCGACAACCCGCTGTACGAATTCGGCAACCCGGACACGAACATTCGTCGTTTCGCGCAAGGCGCACCGGGTATGCATGACCTGAAGCTGGCCGATCACCCGTTCGCATTCAAGGTGCTGGTCAGCGAATTCCCGGCCAAGGAACAGCGCCCGGCACTGCGTTTTCTGACCGCCATCGATACCGAGACATTCTGGCATACCCAACACTCGCTGCTGGTCGCGCTGATCAGCCTGGCCACGCTGGGTATTTTGCTGGCTTCGGCGCTTGGTTACTGGGTCGCGCGTATTGGCCTGCGTCCGTTGACCAGCCTATCGCAGGAAGTCCAGAAGCTCGCCCCGCCACGGCTGTCCGGACGCTTGCAGCTGTCGCCGCTGCCACCGGAGCTTGAACAGTTCGTAGCCTCGTTCAACTCCACGCTGGAACGGGTCGAGCAGGCCTACTCAAGGCTCGAGTCGTTCAATGCCGATGTGGCACATGAGCTTCGCTCACCGCTGACCAACCTTATCGGCCAGACCCAGGTGGCGCTGACCCGCGGTCGCTCTGCCGAGCATTATTTCGAGGTGTTGCAATCAAACCTCGAAGAGCTGGAGCGTTTGCGCTCGATCATCAACGACATGCTGTTTCTGGCCAGCGCGGATCAAGGCACCAAGGTCAAAGCACAGACCTGCGCGTCACTGGCAGACGAAGTCGCCACCACGCTGGATTACCTGGATTTCATTCTGGAAGATGCCCACGTACAAGTCCGGGTTCAGGGCGACGCCAGCGCGCCGATTGAAAAGCCCCACTTGCGCCGCGCGTTGATCAACCTGCTGCACAACGCCGTGCAACATACCGACGCCGGTCAGGTCATCGAGGTAACTATCGAGTCGCGCGATGCCGATGTGAGTATCAGCGTGACTAATCCTGGCGTGCAGATAGCTCCGGAACATTTGCCCAGGCTGTTCGAGCGTTTTTATCGGGTCGATGCCTCACGCAGCAACAGCGGCGCCAATCATGGCCTGGGGCTGGCCATCGTCAAGGCCATTGCATTGATGCACGGCGGCACCGTGTTCGTGAACAGCGACAAGGGTGTCAATACGTTCGGCATACAGCGGCCCCGCTGATCCCTTCAAGAAATAAATTACTCCCCCCTGTTTTTTACAGTCGTCCGTGTGCGTCTGTTCGCATCATTTTAAATACACTTGCTTTATTCACATTCCATTCATATGAGGCTATAAGGAGCGTGCTATACACCCAGCATTCAAAGCATAAAAATAATGATAACTGTCTTAACCATTTATCAAGATTCATTCGTCTGCAGGTAGAACAACCAATGATGTTGTTTGCGTCATCTCGGCAAGACCGGCTCAAATGGACGCGACCGGAACTCATGCTGATCTTTGGCAGCTCACTGTCAATGTTCGCCATACTGGGGATTGTGGCGTCTTTACTGGCCCGGGAGCGTGACGACGCAGCGCAGACTGCCGCGCGTGCGGCGGCCAATATCGTGCAATTGATTGATGCCGACGTCATGCATAACGCAGAACTTTACGACTCGTCCCTGCAAGGCATGATCAGCGCATGGCGGCGTCCGGACCTTCAGGACCTGTCACCTGAACTGCGACAACTTGTCCTGTTTGATCGCTCCACTGCGGCGTCTTTCAAAGGCGATCTGGTATTGCTCGATAACAAGGGCGCCATCCTGGCTGACTCACTGTCCGTCATCCCTCGAAACGACAACTTCTCCGACCGCTCCTATTTCAAAGACCACAAGGCGGACCCTTCGCTGGGTCTGCACGTCAGTGCACCGTACAAAAGCCGTTGGGGTTACAAGGACTGGTGCATCAGTTTCAGCCGTCGCATGTCAGGCCCCAATGGAGAGTTCACCGGAATGGTAAGTGCGGCCATGCGACTGGTGTATTTCAAACACTTGTTCATGAGCCAGAATCTGGGCGTCGGCAGCAGTATCAACCTGATCAATACCGCAGGCATCCTGATCGTCCGCTACCCCGATCTGGAGGGTGAAGATCTGATTGGCAAGGATTACAGCCACAGCCCCAACTTTCAGCGCATTCTTCAGGAAGGAGATGGTCNNTGGCAGCTTTGCTGCCATGTCGACGCAGTTGAACGCTCGTCGGCTGTATACGTTTTCCCGGGTCGGCAATCTGCCGCTGGTTGTCGTGATCGGTCAGTCCGAGGATGAGGTGTATGCCGTATGGCGGCGCAATGCCTGGCTGGTCGGCTCCGCTACCAGCGTACTGTGTCTCGGAATCCTGTGGCTGACATAGCTGCTGTGTCGCGAGTTGCGACGACGCCATCGCGCTGAGGATGCACTGGCCAGCCTGGCTGCAACGGACGGTTTGACAGGGCTCGATAATCGTCGCCAGCTTGACGAAGCCATGGAAACCGAATGGGCGCGGGCACAGCGCTCAGGCAAACAGCTGTCTTTACTGATGATCGACGTAGACCATTTCAAGGCATTCAACGAGCGTCATGGTCATCAGGGCGGTGACGAAGCACTGCGCCTGATTGCACAAACCATCTCCTTCAATATCCGTCGCCCCGGTGACCGGGTTGCACGCTATGGCGGCGAGGAGTTTGTGGTAGTGCTGCCGGAAACCGACTTGCCGGGAGCCATGATGATTGCCGAACAGATCCGCAAGGCAGCTGAATCACTGCCGCTGTTTCCGGGTGCACAACAGCCCATCACCGTGAGTATCGGTGTCGTTTCAGAGATGGTGCGTCAGGGAGACAAACTGGAGGCGTTTTTCGGAATAGCCGACAAGGCGCTTTATCAGGCCAAACACAAGGGTCGTAACCGCGTAGAGCATCGCAGTTCGGTTGCCAGAGAGATGACTGATCAGGTTTGATGAACTACCGGCGGGCATAAAAAAACGCCAGACTGGCTGGCGTTTTCGGCTACCGCTGCAGCATCGAATTACGATGCGGCGTGGGCTGCACGTGCTGCGTCACGCAGTGCTTTTACTTTGTCGTGGTTGGCCAGAACGCCAGCCTGCTGCTTTTCAATCAGCGCAATAACGTTAGGGGAAACGTTCTTGGCACGGGCTTTTTCCAGCGCTTCGCGATAAGCCTTCTTGGCAACGTCTTCGCCTTTTTCGACTTCTTCCAGTACCGCCTTGTCGTCATCCGAAGTCACCATCGACTTCAGGTTGACCCATGCGCGATGCAGTGCGCCAGACACGCTGGAAGAATCTTCAGGCTTGCCACCCAGTGCGGTCACTTCAGCTTGCAGTTCACGAACGGCTGCAGCCACTTCAGTGGAGCGATTGGCAAGGAACGATTTTACCTGAGCGCTTTTTGCGTGTTCTGCGCTGGTACGGAAACCTTCTTCACCGTCTTTGCTGGTTTCGATCAGGTCATTCAGGATAGAGATCGTTTCTTTGTTGATATCAGTCATTTGATAATTTCCTAAGAGGGTGTAGACAA